>JAKDNE010000489.1 GCA_030451965.1 Brachybacterium sp.
CTTCCCCCGCACGTGCGTCGAAAGGCTCCTCGCGGACCTCTGCTGCCGGCACCTCGCGCACCAGCGGCTCCGCGGCGAATGATCCCTCGACGCTCCCCCTGCCGGTGCGCGCAGTGCGCTCCGGCTATCTGGCGATCGCCCGCATGGTCGGCGGCATGATCCGCTCGATCGGTGTGCAGCGCTGGGAGGTCGCGCCCGAGCAGCGGCGCGACGGCTACGCACTGTTCCTGCTGACGATCGCGACGCTGGTCGCCGTCGTCGAGTGGTGGCAGTCGGCCGGGCCCGTGTTCGGCGCGGTCCACACCGTGGTCGCCGGCACCTTCGGGATCTCCTCGATGGTGATCCCGCTGCTGGCCGCCGGCTGGGCGCTGCGGATGTTCCGCCGTCCCGACCAGGTGCGCGCCAACTCCCGCATCGCGATCGGGATCGCGATCCTGCTCACCGCCATCTCCGCCATCGCCTCGGTGTCCGCCCGCCTGCCTGCCCCGGCCGACGGGATCGACGCACTGGCCCGTGGCGGCGGTGTGCTCGGCTACCTCGCAGCCGCACCGCTCGAGGCGCTGGTGCCCCCGGTCGCCGTCATCGTCCTCCATTCGGTGCTGATCGCCTTCGGCATCCTGGTGCTCACCGCCACCCCGGTCGAGTCCATCCCGACTCGCCTGCGCGGCGTGTACGAGGAGATGGTGGGCCGCGGCGAGGAAGAGGACGAGGAGCGCGTCGCCTTCGGCCTGCGCCCGCGCCGAGTCGATCCCGCCGTGCACGAGCAGGCCACCGCAGCGCAGCCGGCGGGTCGCCCCCGTCGGCGCACCCGCAAGGAGAAGTCCGAGGCGGAGGCCGCCGAGCGCGACCATGAGAGCTTCGGGTACGTCGGTGACGAGGCCTTCGAGCAGGGTGTGGACGAGGACGCCGCGGCCGCCGCGACGGCGAAGCGCAAGCGTCGCCGCTCCGCGTCCCGCGGCAGTGCTCCGGCAGAATCCGGCGAGGTCTTCGACGTCGTCGAGGACGCGAACCATCGGCCGAAGACCTTCCCGGGCAAGGGCGCCACAGGCGCGTCGAAGCCCACCGCACCGATGCCTTCCGCGGCCAAGAGTGCGGGGCAGGCCGCATCGGCCCCCGCCAGGACGGCCGCCCAGAAGCCGGCGGGGGAGGAGAAGACCGAGCTGGTCCCACCGCCGATGGGAGATCTGCCCCGGGCGGGGGAGCAGCTCGAGCTGGCGGGGGACGTCGTGTACACCCTGCCGGAGTCGTCCTTCCTGCTGGAGGGGCCGCCGCACAAGACCCGCTCCGAGGTCAACGACCAGGTCGTCGCCGCGCTCGGCGAGGTCTTCGAGCAGTTCAACGTCAACGCAGAGGTGGTCGGCTTCTCCCGCGGGCCGACGGTCACCCGCTACGAGGTCGAGCTCCACCCCGGCACCAAGGTCGAGAAGGTCACGGCCCTGGACAAGAACATCTCCTACGCCGTCGCGAGCGCCGACGTGCGCATCCTCTCGCCGATCCCCGGCAAGAAGGCGATCGGCATCGAGATCCCCAACACCGACCGCGAGACCGTCGTCCTCGGCGATGTGCTGCGCAGCTCGGTGGCCCGACGCAACGAGCATCCCCTGGTGATGGGCGTGGGCAAGGACGTCGAGGGCGGCTACGTGGTCGCCAACCTCTCCAAGATGCCGCACCTGCTGGTCGCGGGCGCCACCGGCGCCGGCAAGTCCAGCTTCGTGAACTCGATGATCACCTCGATCCTGATGCG
>JAKDNE010000490.1 GCA_030451965.1 Brachybacterium sp.
GCACCCCGTACCCCGCGAGGGTCGCCGTGATCTCCGTGTCGGGGCTGTAGAACTGGTCCGAGGAGAACAGGCCGCCGGCGGTCACCGGCAGCAGCCGCTCTTCGGCCACCTCCGCAGCATGCCGCGCCAGGGTGAAGTCCGCAGCGGGGGCGTAGGAGACCTGGCCGAAGCGCGGCACGTTCATCGCGGAGTCCGTGGAAGCGGCCACACCCAGGACGACGTCGCGCACGCTCACCGTCTCCGACAGGCCGCCGCAGGTGCCGACGCGGACGATGGCCTGGACGTCGTAGTCCTCGAACAGCTCCTGGGCATAGATGGCCATCGAGGGCTGCCCCATCCCCGAGCCCTGCGCGGAGACGCGGACACCGGCATAGGTGCCCGTGAAGCCGAGCATCCCGCGCACATCGTTGTACTGGACCGGGTCCTCGAGGAAGGTCTCGGCGATCCACCGGGCGCGATAGGGGTCACCGGGCATGAGCACGTAGGGGGCGATCTGACCGGGCGAGGCTCCAAGGTGTGTCGACATGATGCCAGGGTACGGCGCTGGGCGGGCCGGTGTCGGGCGCAGGCACCGGAGCGCGTGGGCAGTGCTGCCGGGCACCGGCGACGGGTGCGCCACGTGGTGGTCGAGGACGAGCGGATGGTCGACGACGAGCGGATGGTCCACAATGGTGCCTCGTGAACGCTCACGCCCCGTCCTCCGGCGACCTCACCCGCCCCGCAGTCCCTGCCGTGGTGCGCCGTGCCCGATGGGCCGTCTCCCTGGTCTTCTTCCTCAACGGCGCCTCGTTCTGCGCGATCATGCCCCGCTACCCGGAGCTGGTGGACTCGATCGGTCTGAGCAACACCGCCTTCGGGCTCGCCATCGGGCTCGGGCCGATCGGCGGGCTGTTCTCGGGACTGTTCGCGGCGCGGCTCATGGGCGGTTTCGGCTCGGCGCGTGTGGCGGTGGTCGCGCAGATCATCGCCTCGACCTCCCACCTGCTGGTCTACGTCGCCGGGAGCTGGCTGTGGCTGGCGCTCTCCCTCGCCCTCGCGGCCGCGGCCGATGCGATCACCGACATCTCGATGAACTCCCACGGGATGCGGGTCGAACGTCGCTACCGCCGCTCGATCATGAACAGCTATCACGGCTGGTGGTCCCTCGGAGCGGTCGTCGGTGGTCTGTTCGGCGCGGCCGCCGCACAGCTCGGACTCCCGCTGTGGGGCCAGGGCGTGATCGGGCTGCTCCTCTTCGGTGCCCTGGCCGCGGGCTCCTTCCGCTTCCTGCTGCCCGGTCACGACTCCACAGAGCGCACACCCGCACCGGGCACCGCGGGCCCGTCGGCCGCCTCCGCGGGCGAGGTGCCCGCCGATGCCTCCCCGCACGGACTGCGCATCGCGGGGATGAGCCTGCATGCGCTCGCCCTGGTGAGCGCGCTCGGCATGGTGCTGGTGTTCGCCGGCTCCACGGAGGACGCCGGGAGCACCTGGGGCGCCCTGTTCATGACCGAGACCTTCGGCGCCGCCCCCTTCCTGGCCGGCATGGCCTTCGTCGCGATGCAGGGGGCGCAGACCATCGGCCGCTTCACCGGGGACGCCGTCGTGGACCGTCTGGGGGACCGTGCCACCGCCCGTCTGGGAGCCCTGGTCGGGATGATCGGGATGAGCCTCGCCCTGCTGATGCCCTCTCCCGCCACGGCGGTGATCGGCTTCGCCGCCGCCGGCTGGGGCGTGGCCACCCTGTTCCCCGCCGCCTTCCG
>JAKDNE010000104.1 GCA_030451965.1 Brachybacterium sp.
GTCATCGCGAACGAGGAGACGAGGAGGGCGCACCATTCCACACCGATGGTCCGGACCGATGTGCCTGCCCTCGGGCTGCAGCCTTTCGGGACCGGCGTGTTCCCGCACGGCACGGACGAGACGCGGCTTCTCGCGCACCCGGTGCGCCATCCACGCGACGCACTGACGACCTGAGGCGGCGGAATCGTGCGGACCGCCGCGGTGCTGCCCCGAGCGGGGAGGCAGGAGCTTGCCGAGCAGATGCCCGCCTCTTGATGGCCTCCGTGCGTCTGAGCACCGCAGCCGAGACCATCTGCGAGGACGGGCACGGGCGTCGAGGGAGGAACCGCCGGCGGCCCGCTGCGCTCCCGCGCGGCCGCTCGGCCCGGAGGCGGGCCGGCCGGCCAGGTCTGGAACACCGTCGTGATCTCCGAGACGGCGCGGTCCTGCAGACCGTCGAACTGTCCGTCGAGTCCCATCGGGGGACTGCTGCCGGTGCCGTGCGGGGCGAAGCGCGCCAGGAGGATCTGGGCGGCGGTCCAGGACGAGCCCGGTGGCCAGGCTGCCTCCGCCGAAGACGCTCGAGCGCGGCATGGATCTGTGTCAGCAAGGAACGGATCCGGTGCAGCGTCCTGGTGGTCTCATGGGCTGCAGGACGAAGGAGACGTGACCTTCGCACCGGACGGCGAGGACGAGCAGCACTGCGAGCGCCTGCTGCCGGCACCGACGACTGCCCCGAGATCATCGCCGCCTCGGTGCCCACCTCCGATGTATGTGCGTGCTGCGGAACGTATTCTGGGGTGCCACGGCATCGGAGGATTTGTGATGATCGCACCACGTGAGAAGCCTGAGTACGACCCTGCTCCGGGGGAAGGACCGATTCCGGAGCTCGAGGATGACGAGACGATCGCGCCCCGACCTGAGGAGGAGATCGCCGACCAGCTCCGCGCTGAGCCCGATGCGGAGGGCGACGGCACCGGGCCCCGCTGAGGCGCGCGGGGACTGGTGCGCGGGGAGGTCACGACGTCACCTGATCGCGCATCAGTCCCCGTCGCCGTCGACGTCGACGCGAAGGTGCTCCCGTGGCATGCGAGAGATCATTTCGCGTTCTTCACTCGTAGCTGCCCGTTCCGGAACGTACCGGAGAGGGCGTAACTACTGGTCACGTAGGCCAGGCGGGGCTTGAACCCGCGACCGACGGATTATGAGTCCGCTGCTCTGACCGGCTGAGCTACTGGCCCGTGCCCTGCGCGCAGGGCGGTCAGGAATCTATCACGGACAAGCATCCTGACCTGGCCGAGCACCCGGCGTCATCCCTGGTGATCACGGATCGACGCGGGTCGCGGCCGCCCCGCCGGTGCGGGTGTCGCCGGCGGTGACGTCTGCCAGCTCGCGGACCACGCGGAGCGTGGGGCGCTCTCCGGCGCGCGAGGCCTCCATCCACTGCTCGAAGACCGAGCCGCCGGGTGCCGCCGCGCTGCGCAGCAGCAGCGGGTCCGGGCCGACGGGCAGGTCTATCTCCCGTCCTCGGGGTGCCGGCAAAGGCTGCTCGCGGGCCGCCGCGATCGCATCCTGGAAGGCCGCACCGGAGTTCTTGAGACGGCCCTCCTCGTCGAACAGGCCCAGGGTGTGCTCGAGCGGCGGGAAGTCCGCCAACGACCGGGAGACGTCGTGCGAGCACCACCAGGTGATGCCCCAGAGCTCGGGGCACTGCAGGGAGTTCTCGACGGTGCTGCGCACGAACCAGGGGACGTCCGCCTCCTCCAGGATGCTCCGGGGGGCGCCGACCTCCTGGAGCCAGAGCGGACGCTCCGGCCGGGAGGAGAAGGCGCGAGCCAGCTCGAGGTAGTACTCGGTGCGATGGGCGACCTCGTGGGAGCGGGCGCCGTAGCGCTGGCCGGTCCCGTCGAAGATCCAGGAATGGACCACGGTCGCGTCGCCGAGCTGCGCGGACTGGTCCGGGGTGAACGCGTGGTCGTCCATGAACCAGGCGGCGTCGTAGTTGGCGACGGTGTGCATCCCCTGCGGGGCGCCGTCGCGGGCGGCGTCCAGGAGCGTGCGTGTCCAGGCCTCCGCCTGCGGGACCGTGAGGGCATCGGGATCAGGGTGGTTGGAGGCGGAGAACTGGTTGACCTCGTTGCCGAGGGTGAGGCCCAACAGGTTCGGGGCATCGGCCAGCCGGTGCGCCAGAGCGCGCACCAGCTGCGCGGTGGCTGTCACCACGTCGGGGTCGGTGAACATATTGCGTCGGTGCCAGGTCGCCAGCCAGCTGGGGAGGAAATCGAAGCTCGACAGGTGTCCCTGGATCGCGTCGACCACGACGTCCAGGCCGAGCCCTGCGGCGATGTCCACCACGGCGCGCACGTCGTCGAGGGCGCGGGGGCGGATCAGGGTGCGGTTCGGTTGCAGCAGCGGCCACAGCGGGAACAGACGGATATGATCGACGCCGAGGGACGCGACGGCGGCGAGGTCCTCGCCGACGGCGTCCAGGTCCAGGTCGAGCCAGGAATGGAACCATCCCTGCCGCGGGGTGTAGTTGACACCGAAACGCACCGGAGTGGCACGAGCCGGGGTGTGGGGGGAGGCAGACATCATGTCCTTCCGTCGGGCAGTGCTCGAGGGCGGCGTTCGCAGCGACACTGTGGAGGCCGGCGCCGGGGTGCCGGACATGTCCGACCCGGAGCCTCCCGGTCACTTCCTGTTACTATAGCGGTTTAGTCGTGGTCGTGGGCGGGTGACGCCGCACCGGCCGGAGAGGGTGGACGATGACCACCAGTACGCAGTCCGGAAGCGGCCGTGGGCAGCGCGTCACCATCGCGGACATCGCGCGTCGCGCCGGGGTCACCCCGGCCGCCGTCTCCCTCGCCGTGAACGGGAGGCCCGGAGTCTCGGAGGCGACCCGAGAGCGGATCATGGCCATCGCTGCGGAGCTGCGGTGGGAGCCCTCGCCCGCGGCCCGTGCCCTCGCCGGGGCCCCGGTGCTCACGGTCGGCATGGTGCTGGCCAGGCCTGCCGAGGTGCTCGGGACGGAGTCGTTCTTCGGTGCCTTCGTGGCCGGGCTGCAGGAGGTCCTCAGCCGCCGCGACTACTCGCTCCAGATGAAGATCGTGGAGACCACCGACGACGAGATCGACACCTTCCGCCGCTGGTTCGCACAGCGCAGGGTGGACGGCGTGGTGGTCGTGGACCTGCGCCAGGATGATGCCCGCATCCCTGCGCTCGAGGATCTCGGGCTGCCCGCGCTCGTGGTCGGCGGCCCCGGACACCACGGCTCCCTGCCCTCGGTCTACGTCGATGATGCCCACGCGACCCGCCTGCTGGTGGACCATCTGGCCGAGCTCGGCCACCGGCGCCTCGCCCGTGTGGCGGGCAACGGGGACTTCCTCCACATCCTGCTGCGCGATCGGGCGTTCACCGAGCGCTGCGCCGAGCTCGGCATCGACGCGATCACCCAGGACGCCGGCTTCGGCACGCGCGGCGCGGAGATCGCCACCGCCGAGCTGATGGCTCGCCGGGAGGCTCCCACCGCGATCGTCTTCGACAGCGACGAGATGACACTGGCCGGCGCCCAGGTGCTCGAGGAGGCCGGGTCCCGGATTCCCGAGGACGTCGCGGTCGCGAGCTACGAGGACTCGGCACTGACCCGCACCCACCGCCCTCCGATCACCGCGATCGGCCGCTCGGCCATCGAATACGGCCGGGTCGCCGCGACCCACCTGCTCGAGGTGATCGAGGCGAGCCGGAGCCGGTACGGCTCCTCGTCGGCACCGCTCCAGGAGTCCCGGGCGATCGAGCCCGTGCTGGTGGTGCGGGCCTCGACCCGGCCCGGTGGCGCGGAGCCCGCACCTGCGGCCCACGGGCCGTCAGGGACAGGGTTACCTTCGTCATAGTGGCCGGTCGTGCCGGGGTTCCGGGATGCGAAGCGCCCCGATTCCCTGCTACTGTCGTCCAGGTCGATCCCGCATAGCTCAACGGCAGAGCACTCGACTGTTAATCGAGCGGTTCTTGGTTCGAATCCAAGTGCGGGAGCCCAGTACAGGAGCACAGCCCCGGAGATCTCCGGGGCTGTCTCATTTCCCGTTGGTTCTCGTGAAGGAGAAGGACGATGACCTCCGTCCCAGATGACCGTTTCGAGCTCCCGGAGAACTTCGGTCCCGGCAGTGTCTGGGCGGACCGCACCGGAGAGCGCACCCTCGTCGGCCGCACTCAGCGCGGCGTCGAGATCCCGATCGGTCACGGCGAGGGGGAGATCAACCCCGGCGAGCTGCTGAAGCTCGCGCTGATCGGCTGCGCCGGCATGAGCAGCGACGTGAACCTCGCCCGCCGCCTCGGCGAGGACTTCGATATGCGTCTGTGGGCCCACGGCACCTCCGACGAGGAGCAGAACCGCTACCTCACCATCGTCGAGGAGGTGCAGCTCCCGCTCGAGGGGCTCACCGAGCAGGAGATCGCCACCGTGGTGAAGGTCTTCGGGCGCGCGGTCGCCGCGGGCTGCACCGTCGAGCGGACCGTCGTCCCCGGCGCGGAGGTCACCCATCGCATCCTCGGCGCGGACGAGGCGGGTCAGGCATGACCGTCCGCCCCATCCGGATCGTCGGCGACCCGGTGCTGCGCACCGCCTGCGATCCGATCCGGAAGATCACCGACGGCACGCGCACTCTCGTGCAGGACCTGCTGGACACCGTCGACGACGAGGGCCGCGCAGGTGTGGCCGCGAATCAGATCGGGGTGAGCCTGCGCGCCTTCTCCTGGAACCTCGGGGAGGAGGGTGGCCTCGGCTGCATCCTCAATCCCGTCATCGTCGAGCTCTCCGAGGAGCTGCAGCTCGACGACGAGGGCTGCCTCTCGGTGCCCGAGCTGTTCTTCCCGCGCACCCGCTCCTCCTACGCACGCTGCGTGGGCATGGACGTCGAGGGGCAGGAGATCGAGCTGGCGGGGGAGGGCCTCGTCGCCCGGCTCATCCAGCACGAGGTCGGACACCTCGACGGCGCGCTCTACATCGACGGCCTCGAGCGCTCTGTGAAGAAGCGGGCATTGCGCCAGATCAGGGAGACCCTCTAAGCTCTCCACAGACAGGCACTCGCTGTCATCAGATCCCTCCGCAGGACCGATTCGTTGGGGAAGACGCATCGGACACCGGAAGGAACGAGATGACCCAGGGCGTTCTGTATATTCACTCCGCTCCGCGGGCCCTCACGCCGCACATCGAATGGGCCGCCAGCGGAGTTCTCGGCGCGCCCGCACGCATCCGCTGGGAGGACCAGCCGGTGGGGCGCGGGCTGCAGCGGGCCGAGATGACCTGGCGAGGGCGCGAGGACACCGGCGCCTGCTTGGTCAGCGCCCTGCGGGGCATGCACGAGGTCCGCTTCGAGGTGACCCAGGAATCGACGGCCGCCGTGGACGGTGCACGCTGGAGCTGCACTCCCGAGCTCGGCATCCACCATGCCGCGACCGATCACGCCGGCAACATCGTGCTCACCGAGGATCACGTGCGCGGCTGCATTGACCGGGCTGGTGACGATCCCGCGGCGCTGCGCCGCGAGCTCGGCATCGCCCTGGGCGGCCCGTGGGACGAGGACCTCGAGATCTACCGCCACGCCGGCGAGGGCGTGCCGATGCGCTGGCTGCACCGCGTCAGCTGAACCGGGCGACTGCGACCGACGGCATGGCTCGCCGTTCGTGAGCGGTGCCGGGTGCAGCACTCGGGCACTCGAGCCTTCTGCGACTCAGGCGCTGGTGAAGACCACCGCGATGTCGTGGCCGCCGAAGCCGAAGGCATTGTTCAGCACGGCGATGTCACCGCCGGGCAGCTCGGCCGGGGCGTTCTGTGCGATCCGCATCGGGGTCTCGGGATCGAGGTTCTCGATGTTGATCGTCGGCGGTGCGATCCGGTGGTAGGAGGCCAGGGCCGAGAACAGTGACTCCAGCGCCCCCGCACCGCCCAGCAGGTGACCGGTCATCGACTTGGTCGAGGTGACCACGACCTGGTCGGTGACGCCATCCAGCGCGTCGGAGACGGCCCGCAGCTCGCCGATGTCGCCGAGCGGGGTGGAGGTGCCGTGGGCGTTGACGTGGACGATGTCGCTCGGGGAGAGGTCGGCATCCTCCATCGCCTCGCGCACCGCACGAGACTGGCCATCGGCCGACGGCGCGGAGATGTGGTGCGCGTCCGAGGCCATGCCGCGCCCGGAGGCGTAGGCGTAGACGCGGGCACCGCGCGCGGTGGCGTGCTCCTCGCTCTCGAGCACCAGGATGGCGGCGCCCTCGCCGAGGACGAATCCGTCGCGATCCACGTCGTAGGGGCGCGAGGCGTGCTCGGGGTCATCGACCCGGCCGGAGAGGGCGCGGATGTTCGCGAAGGCGGCGATGGTCATCGGGTGGATCGACGCCTCGGTGCCGCCAACGACGACCATGTCAGCGCGCCCGTCGCGGATCATGCCCATCCCCAGGGCCACGGCTTCGGCGCCGGAGGCGCACGCGGAGACGGGGGTGTGGGCACCGGCGCGGGCACCGAGCTCCATGGAGATCTGTGCGGCCGACCCGTTGGCCATCAGCATCGGCACGGTGAACGGGTTGACCCGACGGGCACCGCGCTCACGTACGACGTCCCACTGGTCCAGCGTCGTCCAGATCCCGCCGATGCCGGTGCCGACCACGACGCCGAGCCGGTCCGGGTCGACCTCGGGGGCGCCGGCGTCGGCCCAGGCCTCGCGAGCGGCGACCATCGAGTACTGACCGGAGGGGTCCAGCTTCCTAGACTCCGGGCGGCTGAGCGAATCGAGCGCGCCGGGGACCAGCTGGCAGGCGAAGTCCACGGACAGTCCGTAGCGCTCTTTCCAGTCGTTGTCGAAGGTGCGTGCGGTGGAGGTTCCGGCCAGGGCGGCCTCCCAGGTGGAGGTGACGTCACCGCCGAGCGGGCTGACGGTGCCGAGGCCGGTCACGGCGACACGGGAACGGGGAGCGGGCATACGGACCTCCGGGTCGGGGCGTCTCGAAACGGCGACGCCCGGGACGGGATCGTCCCGGGCGTCAGGCGGGGCTCAGTTCTGAGCGCCCTCGATGTACTTGACGGCGTCGCCGACGGTGGCGAGGTTCTTGACCTCTTCGTCGGGGATGCGGACATCGAACTTCTCTTCGGCGTTGACCACGATGGTCATCATCGAGATGGAGTCGATGTCGAGGTCGTCGGTGAAGGACTTCTCGAGCTTGACGTCCTCGGTGGCGACACCGGTCTCCTCGTTCACGATCTCGGCGAGGCCCTCGAGGATCTCGTTCTCGGTGTGTGCCATGGATGCTCCTTCAGGTGTGCGGATGTGTGGCGGTCACAGACTACCCGTGCTACCGCGGGGTAACTGGCCGGTGGGGAATGTGTCCGCCCCTCGGCGTGACGCGGCTGACAATCCCTCATGCCGGATCAGGCCAGGATCAGGGCAGGATCAGCACCTGGCCGGCGTAGGAGAGGCCCGCGCCGAAGCCGAACTGCACGAGCACGTCGCCGCTCTTCGCAGCGCCCTCCTCGATCAGCCGATGCGTGGCCAGCGGGATCGAGGCGGCCGAGGTGTTGCCGGTCTCGGCGATGTCGCGGCCGATCACGACGGAATCGGGCAGCTTCAGCTGCTTGGCGAGCTCGTCGATGATGCGCATGTTCGCCTGATGGGGGACGAACACGTCGACGTCCTCGATGGTGAGACCGGACTTGTCGAGCATCTCGCGGACCTTCTCCGCGGTGTGCCACACGGCCCAGCGGAACACGGTGCGGCCGTCCTGCTCGAGAGTGGGCCACACGCCTTCGCCGTCGCGGTACTCGATGAGGGAGTTGGTCATCCGGATGGTGTCCCAGTGCTCGCCGTCGCTGCCCCATACCGTCGGGCCGATCTTCGGCTCGTCGCTCGGGCCGACCACTGCGGCGCCCGCACCGTCGCCGAGCAGGAAGGAGATCGAGCGGTCGGTGGGGGAGACGACGTCGGAGAGCTTCTCGGCACCGATGACCAGCACGTGGCGTGCGGCGCCCGAGCGGATCAGCGAATCGGCCTGACCGATGCCGTAGGCGAAGCCGGCGCAGGCCGCGGAGATGTCGTAGGCGATGACATCGGGCCGACCCAGCTGCCCGGCCAGCAGCGTCGCGAGCGACGGCGTCTGGTATGGGAAGGTGATCGTGGAGACGATGATCGCGTCGAGGGTCTCCAGATCGATGCCGGAACGCTCCACGGCCTCCTGCGCGGCCGTGAGCGCGAGGTCCTTGACGCCGACGTCCTTGCTGGCCCGCTTGCGGGTGACGATGCCGGTGCGCTGGCGGATCCACTCGTCGGAGGAGTCGATCGGGCCGACCAGATCGTCGTTGGGAACGACGAGGTCGCCCCGGGCCGCGCCATAGGCGAGGACCCGGGAGCCGGCGACGGTGGGCTGGGCGGTGAGGGAGACGGTCATGTCAGTTCTCCTGGGCTGTGGGGGCGGCGGTGGTGCCGGCATGCTCGCGCACCAGGGTGCGGGCGGCGTCGAGGTCGTCGGGGGTGTTGAGGTTCGCCAGGGCGATGCCCTTGAGCTCGCGCTTGGCCAGCCCGGTCAGGGTCCCGGCAGGGGCGACCTCGATCATCGCGGTCACTCCGCGATCGCGCAGCGTCGCCATGCAGGCCTCCCAGTCGACGGGGGCGGCGACCTGGTCCACGATCAGTTCGAGGTACCGGGCGCCGGAGGTGATGACCTCGCCGCTCGCGTTCGAGATCAGCGGAATCGTCGGATCCTGGGGAGTCAGGCGCGGGGCGAAGGCGGCGAGCTCCTCGCGGGCGCCGGCCATGTGCGGGGTGTGGAACGCACCGGCGACCTGCAGCGGGATCACGCGGGCCTTGGCCGGACCGTCCTCCGCGAGGGCTGCGATCTGGGCCTTCGTCCCTGCGGCGACCACCTGTGCGGCGGAATTGATATTGGCAGCGCGCAGGCCGTGACGCTCGATCGTCGCCACGACGTCCTCGCGGACGCCGCCGACGACCGCGGCCATGGAGGTGGGCTCGGCGGCGGCGGCCTTGGCCATCGCCTGCGAACGGACCGCGACCAGACGCATCGCGTCCTCATTGCTGAGCACACCACCGAGCGCGGCAGCGGTGAGCTCACCGACGCTGTGGCCGGCGAAGGCGTCGGCGGCAGGAAGGTCCTCGCCCTGGTACAGGGCCGACGCGGCGATGATGCCGGCGGCCACCAGCAGCGGCTGGGCCACCGCGGTGTCGCGGAGGGTGTCCGCATCGGACTCGGTGCCGTGACGGAGCAGATCGATGCCGGCGGGCTCCGCAAGCGCCGCGAGGGCGTCGTCGACACCGGGCAGCTCGCGCCACGGGCTCAGGAAACCGGGCTTCTGTGCCCCTTGTCCGGGACAGACGATCGCGAGCACGGGGACCTCCAGGGGAGAGAGACGGGGGACGGCCCGCTCGAACGACGAGACGGGCCGACGGTGGGAGAGACCGACGGGGGGGCCCCGCCCCCCCGCCGGGGGGGCGCCCGCGGGGGGGGGGGGGGGGGG
>JAKDNE010000105.1 GCA_030451965.1 Brachybacterium sp.
CGGGGTGAGGATGGGAAGGGGTCAGTCGTTCTTCGGGGTGGCCCGGGGTGCCGGGCCCAGCTCTGCCAGCAGCTGCGACATCTTCGCGTACGCCTTGTTGCGGTAGGCGATCAGCTCGGCGGAGGTGTTCTCGTCGTAGTCGCCGAGGAGGCCCTTGCCGTTCTTGACCCCCTTGCGGTCCGCAGCGACGGAGTCGGTGAGGAGCTCCGGGGTGGCCAGGCGGTCCCCGAAGGCATCCTCGAAGGTCACGAAGCAGTTGGCATAGACATCGAGGCCCGCCTGGTCGGCGATCGCGAAGGGGCCGAAGAAGCCCAGGCGGAAGCCGAAGGTGGTGCGGACGATGGTGTCGACGTCCTCGGCGGTGGCGACGCCCTCCTCGACGACGGCGGTGGCCTCCTTCAGCAGGGCGTACTGGAGGCGGTTCAGGACCATGCCGGGGGTGTCCGCGACCTGGGCACCCTGGTTCCCGGACTTCTCCAGCAGCTCCTTGACGGCGGCGACGGCTTCCGGGGTGGTGGCCTGCCCGGCGACGAGCTCGACGCCCGGGATGAAGGGGGCCGGGTTGGAGAAGTGGACGGTGAGGAACCTTTCGGGGTTCTTCACCGCGCTCTCGAGCTCCTTGACCGGGATGGTCGAGGTGTTGGTGCCGATGATCGCGTCGGGGCGGGCGTGCTCGGAGATCTTCTCGAGCACCTCGCGCTTCACGTCGAGCCGTTCGAACACGGCCTCCTCGATGAAGTCGACGTCCGCGACGGCGTCCTCGAGGGTCTTGCCGGCCGTGATGTTCTTCGCCACGAGATCCGCGGAGCCGGGTGCGTAGAGGCCCTGTTCCTCGAAGTCACGCGCCTCCTGCTGGAGACGCTCGAGGGAGCCGTTCGCGTTCTCGACACTGACATCGGCGATGGTCACCTCGAAGCCGGCGATGGCGAGGACCTGGGCGATGCCGCCGCCCATGTAGCCGGCGCCGACGATGGTCACGGTGGAGATGGTCATGAGGGAACTCCTTCGTTCGGGCTGTACGCCGTCACGGAGGAGGGCGCCTGTGCCGCCACATGTCGCCGCCTGTCTGGCCGGGGCGAGTCCGTGGAGTGATCACGAGAATAGTGATCCTATTGGATATTGGCTAGTGATGTGACCCAGCACACTCTTGGGTCGGTGATCCCCGGAGGGATCAGTGCATGTGCTTGCCGCCGTCGACGTTGATCGAGGTGCCGCTGACGAAGCTCGAGTCCTCGCCGACCAGGAAGCTGATCAGGCCTGCCACCTCTTCGGGCTGACCCACGCGCTGCAGCGGGATATCCGAGCTCATGCCCGCCTTCCGCTCATCGGTGAGGGTGCCGCCCATGATGTCTGTGTCGATCGGTCCCGGCAGGATCACGTTGGCGGTGATGCCGTGGGCCCCGAGCTCCCGGGCCGCGCCGCGGGTCAGGCCCTGCACGGCGGCCTTGGCCGCCGCGTAGCCCGTCTTGGAGAAGGTGCCACCGCCGTCCAGCGCGGTGATCGAGGAGGTGTTGACGATCCGGCCGCCCACCCCTCCTTCGATCATGCGCCGGGCCGCAGCCTGCATCATCAGCAGGGTGCCCTTGCCGTTGACGCTCATGACCCGGTCCCAGATCTCCGAGGTGATATCGAGGATCGAGTGGGGGCTGGGGATCCCGGCGAGGTTCACCAGCGCCACCAGCTGCGGCAGCTCGGCGTCGACGCGCGCGAAAGCGGCATCGACCGAGGCCTGATCGCTGATGTCCACGCCCACGCCGATCACGCTCACCCCGGACTCTGCAGGGATCTCGGCGTTCAGGGCGGCGGCGAACTCCTCGACAGCCGCGCCGTCGATGTCTGCCGCGGCCACGTTCCAGCCTTCGGCGACGAGCTTGCGTACGACGCGTCGGCCGATGCCGCGAGGCGCGCCGGCGCCGGTGACCACGGCGGTGCGGCGGGCGGGGAAGGGCTGGATGGACCTGGTCTCGATGAGTGCGTTCTGAGCGGTCATGGGGCGTTCTCCTTCGACGGGGATGGCAGGTTTCAGGCGGGGTTCTCCGCCAGGGCGGAGGCGAGCACCTGCCGGATGTAGTGGACGTTCTCGGCGATCACGCCGAGGGAGTCGGAGCCGTAGTGCTCGCAGCAGAACGGTCCGGAGTAGCCGAGCTCGAGGGCGCGACGGATCACGCTGCGGTAGTTGATGTAGCCGTACTTCAGGGGCATCGGGGCGCTCGTGTAGGCGCCGGTGGCGGCATCGAAGTCGCGGGTGTAGTTCTTGATGTGCCAGAAGTTCGAGTGCGGCAGGACCTTCTCGAACATCTCGTCCCACGGCTCGACCTCACGGTGCAGCCGGACGAGGTTGCCGAGATCAGGGTTCAGGCCGACGGACGCATGGCCGACGTCCTCGACGAAGGCGACAGCCTCATCGGCGGTGCCGACGTAGGTGTCCTCGTACATCTCCAGGCTCAGCTGCACGCTCTGCGATGCTGCGGCATCACCGAGCTCGCGGACCCGCTCGATGGCCAGGTCGCGCAGCGCCGGGTCGTCCACGTGCCCGTCCTCGAGCCAGAACCAGATGGCCTTGGCCTGCTTCTCGGTGACGGCCTGCATGAACCCCGTGTTCACGACGGTGACGCCGAAGCTCGGCGCCAGCTCGATGAAGCGATGCGCATCGGCGAGATTCTGCTCGCCGTGATCAACATCGACGACGGAGTTGCGGGTCATGGAGATCGAGGAGAGGGACATGCCCTCGCCATCGAGCACCCGGCGGAACTCCTCGAGGCGCTCATCGCTCAGCTTCGCGAGCGGGAGCCAGGCGTCGGTGGGGTCGACCTGGTCGACCCCGAGCTCCTTGACCTGGCGGAGCTGGGAGGCCCACACGGTCGAAGGCGCCTCCAGAGTCGGGGTGCCGTCGGAGGTCGTGCTGCCGAACGAGAGCATGTTGGCCCCGATCGGCCAGTTCTCTGCGGTGAACATCGTTGTCCCTTCGTGGAGCGAAAGTGTCTGAGCCAGATCCTATAGGATAGATGGCACTAGAGGAAGAGAGTGTGTTCCTATAGGATTAATGAAGGATGCGGGCGTCCCCCCGACCCGCCCACGACTACCTGCCGTCGGTATCTCGCTCGGCGGCGCACGGAGGAAAACACGATGACGTACCTCTTCAACGACCCGGCCGATTTCGCGACCGAGGCGGTCGCGGGCCTCGCCGCGGCCCACCCCGATCACGTCGCGATCGTGCACGGCGGCGTCGTGCGCGCGACCGAGACGCCGGCGGGTCAGCCCGCCCTGGTGATCGGCGGCGGCTCCGGCCACTACCCCGCCTTCGCCGGTTGGGTGGGCCCGGGCATGGGTCACGGCGCCCCCTGCGGGAACATCTTCTCCTCGCCCTCGGCCTCCCAGGTCTATTCCGTGGCCCGCAATGCCGAGAACGGCGGCGGCGTGGTCATGGGGTACGGCAACTACGCCGGGGACGTGCTGCACTTCGGCGCCGCAGCGGAGAAGCTGCGCGCGGAGGGCGTAGACGTGCGGATCATCAAGGTCAGCGACGACATCGTCTCGAACTCCCCCGAGAACCATCGTGACCGTCGCGGCATCGCCGGCGACCTGCCGGTGTTCAAGATCGCCGGGGCCGCGATCGAGGCCGGCGCCGATCTGGAGACGGCCGAGCGGATCGCCTGGAAGGCCAACGACGCCACCCGCTCCTTCGGTGTCGCCTTCGACGGCCCCACCCTGCCCGGCGCACCCGGGGCGCTGTTCCACGTCGAGGACGGCCAGATGGGCGTGGGGCTGGGCATCCACGGAGAGCCCGGAGTGCGCGATGAGGCCATCGGATCCGCCGACGAGATCGCGACGATGCTGGTCGAGGGTGTCCTCGCCGAGCAGCCCGAACGCACCGAGGGGGGCTACCAGGGCCGCGCCGCGGTGCTCGTGAACGGCCTGGGCACCGTGAAGTACGAGGAGCTCTTCGTCGTCTATGCGAAGGTCGCCGCACTGCTCGAGGACGCGGGCATCACTCCGGTGCGCCCCGAGGTCGGCGAGCTGGTGACCAGCCTCGACATGGCCGGGCTGTCCCTGACCCTGGTGTTCCTGGACGAGGAGCTCGAGCAGCACTGGCTCGCCCCCGTCGACACCCCCGCCTTCCACCGCGGTGCGATGCCGCAGACCGAGCGGCCCCGCCGCACCTCCTTCTGGGAGGCCGGCGCCGATGAGACGCCCGCCTCGAACGAGGAGTCCCGCGCCGCGGCCGCCAAGATCGTGGGCGTCCTGGAGCTCTTCGAGACCGTCTGTGCTCGGGAGGAGGCCGAGCTGGGCCGGATCGATGCGATCGCCGGCGACGGCGACCACGGCCAGGGCATGGCCTACGGCACCAAGGGGGCGGCGGTCACGGCGAAGACGGCCCTCGACGCCGGGGCAGGAGCCCGCACCCTGCTGGTCCGCGCCGGTGAGGCCTGGTCGGAGTCCGCCGGTGGCACCTCCGGTGCGCTCTGGGGAGCGGCCCTGATCGCCGCCGGCGGCATCTTCGACGACCAGGCCGGCGCCGAGTCCCGCACGATCGTGGACGCGGTCGAGGCCGGGATCGACGCCATCCAGCGACTCGGCGGCGCGAAGGTGGGCGACAAGACCATGGTCGACGCCGCCGCGCCCTTCAGGGATGCTCTGGAGACGGCCTTCACCGGGGACAACGCCGCGGAGGCGATCCTGGAGGCGTCGACGGTCGCCCGCGAGGCGGCCGATGCCACCGCGGACATCACCGCGGCCCTGGGCCGGGCCCGCGTGCTCGGCGAGAAGTCGATCGGCACCCCCGACCCCGGCGCGATCTCCTTCTCGATCCTGATGAAGGAGCTCGGACAGCACCTGTCCTGAACGCCACGACCACCGCACCACCTGCGGGTACTGCATCTGCTGCGTGTACCCCGATGACCACTACGAAGGAGGAGCTCATGGCTCTGAAGATCATCCTCGGCGGCGACAACGCCGGCTACGGATACAAGGAAGAGTTCAAGGCTCTGCTCGAGGCGGATGACCGCGTCGAGTCGGTCTTCGACGTCGGCGTCGGCAGCGCCGACGACGGCACGCACTACCCCGATGTCGCGGTCGCCGCGGCGGAGAAGGTCGCCGCCGGCGAAGCGGACCGGGCCCTGCTGATCTGCGGCACCGGCCTGGGCGTCGCGATCGCGGCGAACAAGGTCCCCGGCATCCGCGCCGTGACCGCCCACGACCTCTACTCCGTGCAGCGCTCCGTGCTCTCGAACAACGCACAGGTGCTGTGCATGGGCCAGCGCGTGATCGGCCTGGAATCCGCCAAGGAGCTGCTGAAGGTGTGGCTGGACCTCGAGTTCGACCCGAGCTCGTCCTCCGCGGCGAAGGTCGACGCGATCTGCGCCTACGACGGCTCCCTCGAGCAGGCCTGAGACCCGGGCCCGACGCACGGGCCGACCACCGCAGCACCGCAGCACGGGATCGTCAGGTTCCGAACCAATTCCAGGGCTGTCCTGGAACGGAATCTGACGATCCGGCACGGCACAGCCCCGCGACGCGGGACGAAGGAGAGACATGAGCACCCTGTGGGTGGGCACCAGCTGGAAGATGACCAAGACCCTCGCCGAGGCGCGTACCTGGGCCGAGGGCCTGCGCGACCATCTCGCCGGGACAGCATCCACCGGCGTGCAGCCCTTCGTGATCCCGTCGTTCACCGCCACCGCCACCGTGGCCGGCATCCTCGGCGAGGACTCCCCCGCCCTGTTGGGAGTGCAGAACGCCCACTGGGAGGATGCCGGGGCCTGGACCGGGGAGATCTCCGTGCCGCAGGCGAAGGACGCCGGCGCCCGGATCGTCGAGATCGGTCACTCCGAGCGGCGTGAGCACTTCGGCGAGACCGTGGAGACCACCCGTCTGAAGGTCGCCGCCGCCCTGCGCCACGGCCTGACCCCGTTGCTGTGCATCGGGGAGAGCGCGGAGGTGAAGGAGACCGGGGGCTCGGCCGAGTTCATCCTGGACCAGGCGCGCGGCGCCCTCACCGGACTCTCCGATGAGGAGCTCTCCCGCGTGGTGATCGCCTACGAGCCGATCTGGGCCATCGGGGAGAAGGGGCGGCCCGCCACCGTCTCCGAGCTCATCGAGCCCTTCGCAACGCTGGGAGCGGAGTACTCCGGGACGGTCGCCGGGCTGCTCTACGGTGGCTCGGTGAACCTCGACAACGCCGCTGAGCTGCTCGGCATCGAGCACGTGACCGGGCTGTTCGTCGGCCGCACCGCCTGGCAGCTCGAGGGGTACCTCCAGCTCCTGCAGATCGCGCAGGCGCATGCGGAGTCCGGGCAGATCGGGGGATAGCCCCCAGCCGCTTCTCGGGGCCCCGCGATACGCTGGAAGTCGTCGATGGTGAGGAGCCGAGGCCACCCCTCGCGGAGACCGTCGGAGACGTTCCGGCGTCGGCCTCAGCTCCCTCGGAGAGGTCTGCGGATACCCATGAATGCTGAGAACCGACCGCCGCGGCAGCAGCCGGTGCGACGGACCGGCATGCCTCCGCGCCCCGGCCCCTCCGCCCGCCGTGGCTCGGGCATCCCCCGGGCCCCGCAGGGTCCCGCACCGTGGGCGCCCGGGCAGAGTCCGCTGGTGGGAAAGGTCCACGCCCCGTTCTCGAAGGCGGTCGTACCGCGCCGGCGTCGCGGTCGCTGGCTCACCCACGGCGTCCCCTCCGTGCTCGCGGGCGTGGTCGGCCTCAGCAGCTTCCTCACCCTCGGCGTGAGCAGCCTGGTGGGCGGCGCCGGACTGCTGGCTCCGCTGCTGGCGGGGCTGGGGATCGCCGCCGTGGTCGGCGGCGGCAGCGCACTCCTGCTCCGCAACCGCGGGCCGGGTCCGGTACGGCTGGGCCGCAGCGCGACGGAAATCCCCGCCGCGACCCGCACGATGCTCGAGAAGGTCGTCAAGGACTCCCGCCAGCAGCGACGACGCCTGCAGCGGATGCAGCGACGAGCCCGCGGATCAGCGATCTCCCAGATCCTGCACCACGCGGAGACGCTGCTGATGCGGATCGATGCACTGCTGGGCTCTGCGGCCATCCAATCACGACGCGCCTCGGATCCCGATGTGATGCTGCTCGAGGGGATGGCCGACCGCTACGTCCCGGACCTGGTGAACGCGCTCGAGAACACCGTCGGCTTCCTCACCCCCACCACCACCGAGGAGGCGCGGGAGCGAGCGATCGAGAACCTGCACAGCATCGACGAACAGCTGTCCGTGCTCGCAGTCAGCATCGACCGGCTCGAGAACGACATCATCGCCGGCGTCACCCGGAGCCTGGACGTGCATTCGGAGTTCCTGCGGGCGCGCTTCCCCGAGCCCTCGAGCGATCCGTTCATCGACCGCTGACCAGCAACAGCAGGCGGCCGCGACGATCGGTCGCGAGGATCAGCCCTGCGTGCCCCTGAGGGCGTCCGCCGCAGCAATCGATCCTTCGGCCTTCTCCGCGCGTCCCTCGACCCCGCTCAACGACCGGGCGAGCACCCCGTCGAGATGAGCGGAGAGCGCCTGGAGCGCACCGTCGTGATGGTGCTGACGGACCATGTCCAGGATCAGCCCGTGCTCGTGATGGGCAGTGTGCCCGTCGAAGGTCTCCGGGCCCCCGGACCACGTCTGCCGCATGCGATGGGTGTAGGTGCTGAGGTTCTCCACCATCGAGCGCAGATAGCGGTTCCCGGCATGGGCGAAGAACACCTGGTGGAACGCCCAGTCAGCACGGAAGTGCTCGTTGAGGAGGGCGTAGTCCTCGGTGCCGTCGCCGCTGATCCGAGCGAGCACCTCCGCGTGGACGCGGTGGGCCTCGTCGAGGTCGGCGACGAGGTCGTCGTGGTCATGGAAGGCGCGCCCCAGGGCAGCGGACTCGACCACCTTGCGCGCGTCCAGGAGCTCGGTCATATGGGCCGCATCGAGCGGCGGCGCGACCACATATCCGCGCAGCGCCACGTACTCGACCAGGCCGGAGCGCTCGAGCGAGACCATCGCCTCGCGCACGGGGGTGGGCGAGACCTCGAGGTCACGGGCCAGCCCGTCGATGCTGAGCCGGGAGCCCGGTGCCCATCGCGCCTCGAGGAGCCGCTGGAGGATCAGCTCCTCAACCTCGGCGCGCAAGACCTGTCGACGCACAGCCATCGCCGCACTCCCCTCTCTGCCACCACCTCAGCTCCGCGGCCCGTCGTGATGTCGGACGCGACCCGGCAACACACTATAGGAAGTCGGGTGATGCGTTCGACGGCTCACGAAGCGGTCGGCCCGACCCGTGAGCCGCACCTCACCCGGTCAGCGCGTTCGGGAACCCCAGATGCTTGGCGATGATCCCGAGCTGCACCTCGGTGGAGCCCTCCCCGACCTCGAGCACCCGGGAGTCGCGGTAGTGGCGGGCCACCACGTTCTCGTTGAGGAAGCCGTTGCCGCCCCAGATCTGACAGGCATCACGCGCGTTGGCGACCGCCGCCTCGCTGCTGACCAGCTTGGCCAGGGAGGCCTCGTGACTGAAGGACATCCCGGCGTCGAGACGTCGCGCGGCCTCGTGCATGAGTGCGCGGGCGCTCGCGACCCGGGACTGCATGCGGGCGAGGGTGAAGGCGATGTGCTGGTTCTCGCCGAGGGTCTTGCCGAAGACCACCCGCTTCTGCGCGTAGTCGACGGCCTGCTCGAGACAGCCCTGGGCGGCGCCCACGCACAGCGCCGAGAGCGCCACGCGGCCCTGGTCGAGGATGGACAGGAAGTTCGCGAAGCCGCGGCCGCGCTCCCCCAGCAGGTTCTCCTCGGGCACGCGCACGTCCTCGAGCAGCAGCGGGTGGGTGTCGGAGGTGTGCCAGCCGACCTTGTCGTAGCCGGGCAGGGCCGTGAACCCCGGCGTGTCGGTGGGAACGATGATGCTGGTCAGCTCCGGGGTGGTGCGGCCGTTGCTCCGTCGGCGCTGGCCGGTGACGGCGGTGACGGTGACCAGTGAGGTGATGGGGGTGCCGGAGTTGGTGATGAACTGCTTGGTCCCATCCAGCACCCACTGCCCGTCCTCGAGGCGGGCGGTGGTGCGGGTGCCGCCGGCGTCGGAGCCGGCGTCCGCTTCGGTCAGTCCGAAGGCGGCGAGCTCCTCCCCGCGGGCCAGGGCCGGCAGGTAGCGCTCCTTCTGGGCGTCGGTGCCGAAGGTGAGGATCGGCATCGCGCCCAGGCCCAGTCCGGCCTCGAGGGTGACGGCGATGGACTGGTCCACCCTGGCCAGCTGCTCCACCGCGACGCACAGGGACATGTAGTCCCTGCCCTGGCCGTCGTACTCGCGCGGGATCGGGAGCCCGAACAGTCCCAGCTGTCCCATCTGGGCGATGATCTCCATCGGCAGGCGCCGCTTGGTGTCGTACTCGTAGCTGGCGGGGGCGACGACCTCGTCGGCGAACTCGCGGACCTGCGCGGCGAGGCGCTGGTGCTCCTCGCTCAGCATGTCGGTGCCGGGCGGGGGTG
>JAKDNE010000491.1 GCA_030451965.1 Brachybacterium sp.
CTCGGGGAGGAGGGAGGAGACGAAGTCGCCGATTGGTCGTTCTCGACCCCGACCGCGTCGAGATCCTCCGAGGGATCCTGTGCGATCTCGCAGACGGGGACATCGACGATCTCGCCCTCTGCCGTGACGACCGGAACCTCGTGGCCTTCGCAGTCCACCAGCTTGCCGCCTGCGACGTAGTCGCCCTCCTTGAGCTGGCGGCTCAGGTGCTCGAGCGACTCATAGGAGATGCCGCGGAGGGGCGCACGGGCGAAGACCGATCCTTCACCGGCGGGCGGGTTTCCTGCCTTCAGCTCGTTGAACAGCAGGTTCAGCAGCACCGCGACGACTGCGGCGGAGCTGATGCCGGAGTGGAAGATGGTCTGGAACCAGGACGGGAAGGCGTCGTAGATGTCCGGCTTGACGACGGGGAGCATGCCTGCACCGAGAGCTGCGGCGACGATGATCATGTTCGAGGTGCCCTGGTAGTTCACCTTCCCGAGCGTGCGGATGCCCGAGACGGCCACGGTGCCGAACAGCACGATCCCGGCGCCGCCGAGGACGGGCGAGGGGATGGCTGCGACGAGCCGTCCGAGGACGGGGAGCAGCCCGAGGACGACGAGGATCCCGCCACCGGCGGTGACCACGAAGCGACTCTTGACTCCGGTGATCGCCACCAGGCCGACGTTCTGGGCGAAGGCGCTCTGGGTGAAGCTGTTGAACACGGGGGAGACGAACGAGGCCGCCATGTCCGCGCGCAGTCCGTTGGCGATGCGCTTGCTGTCCACCTCGGAGTCCACGATCTCGCCCACCGCGATGATGTCAGCGGTCGTCTCGGTGAGGATCACGAGCACGACGATCGTCATGGAGACGATGGAGGCGACCTCGAAGACGGGCGGGCCGAACGCGAATGGGCGGGGAAGCTCGAAGTAGGGGCCGTCCAGGATCTTGCTGAAGTCCGCCTGACCGGTGAGGGCGCCCAGTGCCGTGCCCAGCACGATGCCCAGCAGGATCGAGAGCCGGGAGATCGCGGCGTTGCCCAGCTTGGACAGCAGCAGGATGATCAGCAGCGTGGCGAACCCGAGGCCGATGTTGCCCAAAGAGGCGTACTCCGGGGCCTCGGGATTGTTGCCCATGATCCATCCGCCCGCGACCGGGAAGAGCGACAGGCCGATGGCGGCGATCACGACGCCGGTCACGACCGGCGGGAAGAACCGGATGATCCGGGCGAAGAACGGGGCGATGAGGAAGCCGATGGCGGCAGAGACCATGACGGCACCGAACACGGCCTGGATGCCTCCGGGACCGCTGACGATGGCGGTCATGGTGGCGACGCTCGCGAAGGAGGTCCCCTGGACCAGGGGCAGCTGCGAGCCGAAGAAGCGGATCCCGTAGGACTGCAGGATCGTCGCCAGCCCGCCGATGAACAGGCAGCAGGCGATCAGGACGGCCTGCTGATCCGTCGAGACCACGGCAGCGCCGCCGATGATCAGCGGCGGGGCGATGATGCCGCCGTACATGGTCAGGACGTGCTGCAGGCCGTAGCCGAAACTCTTCTTGATGCCGAGGTTCTCGTCCTCGGGGCGTACGGAGGGCCTCGTGGCCTCTGTGGTGACGCTCATGCTCTTACTCCCTCGTAAGGGGGGAGGCAGTCCGGGGGCCCGCCTGGGCGGCGGGGCCCCGCGGTGGGGGGGGGGTCCGCAGAAGCCGCTGATACCCATACCGGCGTGCGCGGGGGGCGGCC
>JAKDNE010000492.1 GCA_030451965.1 Brachybacterium sp.
CCGTCGGCTACGAGCGCAAGTTCGCCTGGTGGGCACCCTACCTCGCGAACGACGACGAGCAGGGCTTCATCGACGAGCTGCTGGACGGCCAGCCCGATGCCCACGCCTACTTCGCACGGATGAAGCGCCAGAACAAGGACGGCCCGGCCCTGCTGGGCGAGCGCCCCGCGCCTCGCGCCGTGGACGCCGAGGAGCTGGCCCGCGGTCTCGAGGACGGCACCTTCGCCCTGGTCGACACGCGCCCGGTGGACGAGGTCCACGCCGGGACCGTGCCGGGTGCACTGAGCATCCCCTCCCTCGGCAAGGCCGCCACCCACATCGGGTGGGCCTTCGATCCCGAGAGCGATGCGGCCCAGCTGGTCGTCCTCGCAGAGGACGCCGACGTCGCCGCCGACTACGGTGACCACTTCGTGCGGGTCGGGGTGGACTCCCTGACCGGTTACGTCCCCTCCCTCGACGGCCTGCCCAGCACGGTCCCGGCGACGGTCTCCCCGGCCGATCTCCAGCAGCTGCACGCGGAGGACTCCACCGCCCTGCTGCTGGATGTGCGGGGCCGCAGCGAGCATGCGGACGGCACCATCGCCGACGCCCAGCAGCTCTCGGCCGGCAAGGTGCTGTTCCACCAGGACGAGCTGCCCGCTCGGGACGCCGGACGCCTGATCACCTTCTGCCAGTCCGGGCTGCGCAACTCCGTGGCCGCCGCCTCGCTGCGCCGCGCCGGATACGACGTGGTCGAGCTCGAGGGCAGCTACGCCGGATGGTCCCGCTGGACCGCCTCTCAGCACGACCTCGCAACCACCGCGGAGGACGCCCGATGACCGCCACCGTGCAGAACGATCCGCGCGCAGTCGCACCGACCGAGCTCACCCAGCGCCTCGTCGAGGACCCGGAGCTGATGATCATCGACGTCCGTACGCCGGGCGAATTCGAGACCACACACATCCGCGGCTCCTTCAACGTGCCGCTGGACCTGCTCACCGAGCACACCGCGGACCTGGCCGAACGCATGGACGACCACGTCGTGCTGGTCTGCCAGTCCGGCACCCGGGCCGGCACGGCCTGCACCGCCCTGTCCGAGGCCGGTCTCGACTCCGCCCACGTGCTCGCGGGCGGCATCGCCGCCTATGAGCGAGCGGGCGGCGCCGTCGTGCGGCGCGGGACCCGCTGGGCCATGGACCGCCAGGTCCGCATGACAGCCGGGTCCCTGGTGCTGGTGGGCACGCTGGCCGGCCAGCTCCTCCACCCCCGCCTGGGACTGTTCGCCGGAGCCATCGGGGCGGGCCTGACCTACTCGGCGCTCAGCGACTCCTGCGCCATGGCCTCACTGCTCTCGAAGATGCCCTGGAACCGCGTCGCACCGGATCCTTCCCTCGCGGCGCTCTTCGAGACAGCACCCAGCCCGGCCCACTGACCCACCTCCGAACGTCCTTACCTCCAAGGAGAGCACCATGTGCAGAGCCGTCACCTGCCGCACCTGCGGCAAGACCACCTGGGCCGGCTGCGGCCAGCACGTCGACCAGGTGATGAAGAACGTCCCGAAGGCCGAGCGCTGCCCGGGCCACGCCGGCGAGCCGAAGCGTCCCGGCTTCTTCGCCCGGTTGTTCGGGCGCTGACCCTGATCAGCCTGTCGTCCCTTCCCCCTTCCCCGCCGCTGAGCCGAGGCTCTGGCGCGACCCCTGAGCTGGCGCGGTCAGCGCCGCCGGGGAACGGTCAGCTTCCC
>JAKDNE010000106.1 GCA_030451965.1 Brachybacterium sp.
GGAGCCGGAGACCACCGTGCTGCCGGAGGAGTCATGACACGGCTGTGCGGCGAGGGCCGCGAGCACCTCGATCCGCTCCAGGACTCCCGCCCGGGCGCTCGCCAGGGTGGGCGGCGCCCGGCGGCCCTGGATCCCGCAGCGGTGCCCATCGATTCGCGCGGCCTGGCCGATGACCTGGTGCTCGCCGCCGCACTGGCCCGGCAGCTGCGGTTCATCGGCTCCGACGGAGCGGCCGACGGCAGCTGGGAGCCGTTCCTCCTCACCGACCCGGCGGTGCGCCTGGCAGTGGTGAGCGTCGAGGACGTCGATGGAGCGCGCCGGCAGCTGCGCGACCTGCTGCAGCGCCTCGAGGACCCGCCGCTGCCGCGGGTGCCCGCAGACATGACCGCCGCGCTGAGGGGGGTCCTCGACCTCCTGGGGACCCTCGCCGCGGGACTCGACCAGCTCAGCCAGGAGCTGCCCGCCGAGGGGAGTCTGCGCGACAGCATCGCCACCCTGATCCGGACCCGGCTCAGCCCGGCCCTGCACCGGCTGCTGGGATGGCACGCCGCCGGGATCGAGCTCGGGGTGCTCCCGGCAGCACCGGCCGCCGCGCCCGCCGGTCGCCGGGTGCTGGGCTGGGACGTGCAGCCGCTCGCCACGATCGTCACCGACGGCCTGCGCGCCCCCGAGTGGCCCCTCGGCATCGGCGCGACGGACTGGGCGCAGTTCGCGACCATCGACCCCGCCGCGCATGTCGCCGCCTACGGAGTTCCTGCGATCGCGCCCGACGACACCGCCGCCCTGCTGAACCATCTGGCCTCCCATCACGCCTTCCGCAGCGTCACCGATGTCTTCCTGGCCGCGCTGGCGCGGGTGGTCGGCGAGGCGGAGCAGGAGCTGCGAGCGAGCCTCGAGCGGGACTCCCACGCGCCGCACATGGCGCTGCTGCTGGCCGTGATCGATCTGCTGCAGCACTCCCGGGACGAGGCGAACAGCCTGGCCGCACAGCATCTGCTGTTCCACTACCGGAGAGTGCTGCGCCTGGCTGAGCGGCCCGCCGCGCCGGATCGGGCCCATATCGTGCTCGAACCCGCCAAGCACACCGTCTCCCATCTCCTGCCCGCCGGTACCGCACTGCGCGCAGGGACCGATGAGACCGGCCGCGAGGCCCGCTTCACCACCGACCGCGACCTGGTGCTGAACCGGGCCCAGGTGGTCGAGCTGCTGAGCCTGTACCGCCACCCGAGCGACGGCGCCCTGTCCGGCGACCGCGGCCGGGTGTTCGCCGCGCGGCGCACCGAGGCGGAGGGGCCCTGGCATCCCTTCGTCTCGACAGAGGTGATCGACAGCGCCGTGCAGCGGATCACCTCGCCCCGGGCGGAGATCGGGCTGGCGGTGGCCGCGCAGGAGCTGCGCCTCGCCCAGGGCGACCGCACCATCGCCCTCCATCTCGCCACCACCTCCACCGCTCCCGCCGCCGACCTGCTGGGCGACGGGCACGTGCGGTGCCTGCTGACCACCGAGGACGGCTGGCTGGAGGTGACGGCGCATCCCGGTCCCGGCGAACGTGCCGGCGAACTGCGCCGGGGCAGGGTCTCGAGCCAGTTGCACACCTCCATCCGGGCCGGCCACGACATCCGGCTGAGCCCGACCGGTGCTGGGTCCTCGTTCATGCGGTACGCCGCCGCGGGGGGCCACGACCTGGTGGTGCGCCTGAGCGGTGCTGATCCCGCCATCACCCCCTATGACGCCGCGGTGCACGGCCGCGACCTCGACACCGACCAGCCCGTGCTGCTGATCCTGATCGACCAGCCGGAGGGGCACGAGCAGCACCCGTCGGCCTATGGCGCGCTCGCCGCCCAGAGACTGACCGGCATGCGCCTCAGCGTCACCGTGGAGGGACTGCGCACCCTGCAGCTGTCCTCCGACCTCGGCCCCGTCGACGGGTCCACCCCGTTCCCACCCTTCGGCCCGCTGCCCGGCACGGGAAGTGCCCTCACCATCGGCGCGGCGGAGGCCTTCACCAAGCCGCTGACACAGGTGCGACTGCATCCGCGGTGGCGGGTCCCGCCCCCGTCGGGAACGACGTTGGAAGCCGACGCCCTGATCGCCGGCGACTGGGAGTTCCGGGAAGGCCCCTTCGACGTCGGCGCCGATCCCGATGGCGAGATCCTCCTCGACGATCTCGATCCGGCGGTCTCCGGCCTCCCGGCCGACACCCCGGCGCGGCACTTCTCCACCGCCGCCCGCGCCGGCTTCCTGCGACTGCGCCTGAGCACGCTGTCCCGGGCCACGGACTATGCCGCGCAGATGGCGTCCTGGATCGCCGCCGGCGCTGATCCGGAGAAGACCCCGGACCCCCCGGTGGTGCCGATGCTCGAGGGCCTCACCCTCGACTACACGGCAACCACCCTGGTGGGCACGGTGCCGGGCTCAACGCTCGACGCCACTGGGAGGACGACTGCCGCCCCGCGCCTGTTCCACCTCGCCCCCTTCGGCCACGCCGAGGTCCCGCTCGCCGCCGACCGCGCGCAGCCGCTGCTGGTCCCGTTGCGCGGAGGCGAGGACCAGGGACGCGACGCCCCGCTGGAGGGAGCACTGCTGCTGGGGGTGCGCGACCTGCGCACACCCCAGAACCTGACCGTGCTGCTGCAGGTGCTCGAGGGCAGCGCCGACCCCCTCACCCGGAAGCCGGAGGACCATGTGCACGTCGACTACCTGCGCGGCGACCAGTGGATCCCGCTGCCGTCCGCCGCGATCGACGACGGCACCGACGGGCTGATCTCCTCCGGGATCCTCACCCTCGCCGTCCCCGCCGACGCCACCACCGAGCACACCCTGATGCCCGCCGGCCTGCATTGGCTGCGCCTGGCCGTCACCTCCGCGAGCGAGGCCGTCTGCGAGCTCCTGGCCGTCACCGCACAGGCAGTGCCGGCCACCGCCGTGCTCCCGCCCGACGGTGCCACCGGCCACGGCCCGGTCTCCGCCCTGCTGGTCGCCGATCCGGCGGTCGCCTCCCTCGCCCAGCCCTTCCCGGCTTTCGGCGGCCGACCCGCCGAGGACCCGCTCGCCTTCTCCACCCGGGCCGCCGAACGCCTCCGTCACCGGGACCGGGGGATCACCCTGTGGGACCACGAGCGGCTGCTGCTGGAGGAGTTCCCCGAGATCCACCTGGCCCGCTGCCTGAACCACACCCGCTACGAGCCCGGTGAACGGGACGAGGGGTTCTATGACGAGCTCGCCCCCGGCCACGTCACCGTCGTCACCGTCCCGGAGCTGGCCGGCACCGACCCGCGCGACCCCATGCGTCCGCTGACCAGCCTGCACCTGCTGGAGCGGATCCAGCGCTTCCTCGCCCGGCGGACCTCCCCGTTCGTCCGCCTGCACGTGCGCAACCCTCACTTCGAACCGGTGCAGGTAGATCTTGCGGTCCGCTTCCGCGACGGGGTCGACGAGAGCTTCATGACGGCCCGGCTGCAGGAGGCGATCTCCCGCTTCCTGGCCCCCTGGGCGTTCAGCAGGGAGGCGCACCCCTCGCTCCAGGGCACGGTGCGTCGCGCCGAGGTGGTCGACATGCTCGAGGACCTCCCCTTCGTCGACCACGTGCGCGACGTGCGGCTGCACCACCAGCTGCCCGGTGACGTCGGGATCGGGGGAGACCACGAGCAGATCGCCGCCTCCCGCGCGGTCTCGATCCTGGTCTCGGTGCCACCGGCGCAGCATCAGGTGGAGGTGCTCGGCCCCGAGAGCACGACGCGGAGCGCAGCAGGCTGCTGCGGCGAGGAGGTGACCCGATGAGCACCACCGAGCGCCCCGGTCGTGAGCCCCTCGGCCGCGACTACACCGCCCTGCGCAGAGAGGGGCTCGCCCGTATCGAGCGGGCCGGCAGCGACCGATGGACCGACTACAACGCCCATGATCCGGGCATCACCCTGCTCGAGGCCTTCGCCTACGCCCAGACCGATCTGTCCTACCGCACCGGATTCCCCCTCGAGGACCTGCTGGCGTCCGCCTCCGGCCATACCCCGCGCACCCCCTATCCGGACCAGGTCTTCTGGACCGCCCGGGAGGTGCTCACCGTCGCCGCCACCACCACCGCCGATCTCCGCCGCGTGCTCGCCGACCTCGACGGCGTGCGCAACGCCTGGATCGTCCCGGATGCCTGCTGCGCCACCGGGCTGCAGGCCTGGTGCGCCGGCGGGGAGGTGCTGCTCTCCCACGACCCGGACGCCCACCCCGAACTGCCCGAGGAGCCGGTGACCCTGCGCCCCGACGGGCTGTTCTCGGTGCAGCTGGCACTCGAGCCTGATCCGGTGCTCGGAGACCTCGATGACCGCCGGGTGCAGCTGCGCCGCACCCTCGCCACCGACGACGGCCGCCTGCTCCCGCTGGTGCTGGAGCTGCGTTTCCCCGCCGGAGACCTCGCCCACCGCGCTGCCCGGGACGCCTTCGCGGCCGATGACGGGCCCCTCACCGTCACGGTCACCGGACCGCACCGCACCCGGACCGGCACCACGGAGGTGGATGACGAGGAGCTGCGCCGCCACTGGCGCGACCCCTTCTACATCGACCTCGAGATCGGGTTCGCGGACGGCGCCGTGCTGGCCGTCCACAGCGCCTGCCTGCGCCTGTTCGGTGATCGCGCGGTCCGCGCACTGACCGATGTGGACACGGTCCGTGCGGCGCTCGCCGAGACCGGGGACGACGGGGCCGCAGCCGGGTACCGCATCGAACTCACGGCCGCTGCCGCGGTGCTCGCTCGGGCCCGCGCCGCGCTCGCCGGCCAGCGGAACCTCGCCGAGGACGTCTGCCGCCTCGCTCCGGTCGAGGTCGACGACATCGCCGTGTGCGCCGAGGTGGAGGTGGACCCCTCGACCGATATCGAATGGGTCCAGGCCGAGATCTGGCACCGGCTCGCGCTCTACCTCGATCCGCCGCTGGCCTGGCGCTCCCTGGAGGAGCTGCAGGCGGAGGGCCGGAGCGTCGAGGAGATCTTCGACGGCCCTGCCCTCGCGCACGGCTTCCTGCCGGCCACGGAGCTCGAGGCCGCGCAGCGCCGCACCGAGCTGCGCGTCTCGGACATCATCGGGGACCTGATGGATGTGCCCGGCGTGCTGGGCCTCTCCCACGTGCAGCTGACCGCCTACGACGAGGCGGGCCAGGCGATCCCCGGACTCGCCGATCCCGACGCCGCGGGGCCTCCCGCGCTCAGCGCCTCCTGGCTGCTGCGGATCCGCGAGGGGCACCTGCCGAGGCTGCACCGTCGGCTCTCCGAGTTCACGATCACCAGTGCGGGACTGCCCTTCGTGCCCCGCCGGGACGAGGCCGAGGACATCCTGGTCCAGCTGCGCGGCGCCCAGGACAGACCGAAGCTCAGCCCGGTCGGCGCGGACCTGCCCGCGCCGCTGGGCCGCCCCCGGGACCTGGACTCCTACGCCCCCGTCCAGCTGAGCCTGCCCCAGACCTACGGGCTGCACCCCGACTCGCTCCCGGCCGAGGCGACGGTCCGACGCCGCGCCCAGGTCCAGCAGCTGCGCGCCTACCTCACGCTGCTCGAGCAGCTGCTGCGCAACGGCTTCGCGCAGCTCGCCCATCTCGGCGACCTGTTCTCCCTCGACGACAGCGTGGACCACACGCTGGCCGCGCACCTGCTGGACGAGACCGCGATCGCGGGGCTGGGGGAGCTGCTGGACGGCCTGGACCAGGAGGGACTGGCGGACCTGGTCGAGCCCCGGACCCTGTTCCTGCGCCGCCGTCATCGCTTCCTGGACCACCTCTTGGCCCGCTTCGGGGAATCGTTCGCCGATCATGCCCTGCTGCTGACCGACCTCGAGGGCCACTCCCGAGCCCCGGAGCTGCTGCTGCCGGCGAAGCTGTCCATGCTGCGCGAGCTGCCGGCGGCGAGCCACGACCGCGGCCGCGCCGCGGAGGCCGCCGTGCCCGGCAGCGTCTCCGGGCTGCAGCGCCGGGTGAACCTGCTGCTGGGCCAGGCGGCCGATGCCCGTGCCCTGGTCATCGAGCACCTGCTGCTGCGCCCCAAGTTCCCCGGCGACGCGATCCTGCCCGCACAGGATGGCCTCGCCGACCCCTACTCGTTCCGTCTGACCTACGTGATGCCGGCCGGGACCGAGCCGTTCGGCTCCGACGTGCGCATGCGCGGCTTCGCCGACCGCACCATCCGCGAACAGACGCCCTCCCACCTGCTGGTCAGGATCTGCTGGATCGGCAACGAGGACCACGAGATCGATCCCTGCGACCCGGTGCTGACCGCACTCGCCGAAGTGCTCGAGGAGCGCGGAGCGGAGCACGAGGAGGCCGGCGAGTGCGCACTGGCCACCTACACCCTGCTGGCCGAGAGATTCGATGCCTGGCTGGCCGAGCACCGCCTCACCCAGCTCCCGCTGCCCGTGCTCACCGACACCCTCACCACCCTGTTCACCGCCGAAGTGGACCTCGCAGCCGTCCCCTGCCTCGCCGGGACCGAGGCGGAGGCACTCACCGAGATCCACGCCCTCGCCGCCGCGCACTTCGCCCGCCTCGCCCGCGACGGCTTCGCCCTGGACCGCCTCACCGCCGCCTGGGACGCCTGGCGCGTCGCGGACGCGCGGATCGACTGGACGCAGGAACGGCTGGTCGAGACGGTCCAGGAGATCCTGGCTGTCGCCGCGACCGGCACCGAGCCTCGCGAGGCCGTCCGGCGCCGGGCCGCCGCGGTCCTGACCGAGACGGGCACCGCCTTCGCCACTTGGCGACGGCAGCACCTTCAGGCCGGTACCCCGCTCGAGCAGTGGCCGCTGTTCGAGCCGCCCCTGCCCAGCCTCGACGGTGAGCCACCGCAACCCGTCGACATCGCCGAGACGCTGCGGGACCTGCTGCGCGAGCGCTATCGCCGCTATACGACGGTCTCCGCCCGGCTCGACCAGCTCGTGCAGGCCCTGACCGGCCTGCGCTCCGTCCATCCGCGCGCGACCCTGCACGACCGCGACGACGGATCCGACGTCAACCCCGTCCGGCTCGGACACACGGCACTCGGGAGCGCCTGACATGGATACCACGCACACCCTCTATCCCCTCTTCTCCTCCGACCAGGTGCTCTCCGCCCGGCACCTCAACGACTTGCGCGAGCACCTCGATGAGCAGGGGCGGCTCACCCGCGCGAATCTCATCGGCGTCGGGATCGTGTGCGGGCTGCAACCGGCGCGACCGGCACCGGGCACGGTGACGCTCAGCCGCGGCTGCGGGATCACCTCGCAGGGCCACCTCATCGTCGTCGACGAGGACCTGGTCCTCGCCCACGTGCGGCGCTACGTCCTGCCCGATGACCTCGACTATCCCGCGCTGCGCCACCCCGCCCCCGACCGCACGCCGTACACGCTGTGGGAGCTGGTCCCGGACGACGACGTCCCCGGCGCCGGTCCGCTCAGCGAGGCCAAACTGAACCTGGACGAGATGGCGCTGCTGCTCCTGCGGGAGCTGCGCACTGGCACCGGCTGCGGCTGCGGGCCGGGCAGCTGCAGCCACACCGGCACTGATGTCACCGCGACCGTGCGCCCCCTCCTGCTCGATCTCAAGGACCTCGACGAGATCCTCGAGACCGCCGCCACCTTCGAACCCACCGGTGATCTCGGCGCCCAGCCCGCCGCCCTGCTGGACCTGCCCGATCTGCGACTGCCCCGCGTCGACGTGCCCGCCACCCCCCTGGTCGAGAGCGAGGACGTGCTGGGCGCCTTCCAGCGCGCCTTCGGCCGGACCGGCCTGGCCGAGGCGACCGCCGACGCCCTGTCCTCGCTGTACGCGGCGCTGCGCCCGCTCCTGGACGAGGACCATCCCACCGACCCCTTCACCGGGTTCCGTGACCGCTTCGGCTTCCTCGACACCGGCGCCGGCACCGCCCGACAGCTGCTGTTCCTGCCCGGCTACTGGGATCTGTTCGACGACCTGCTGCGGCAGTACGAGGAGATCCGCACCGCGGCCGACGGGCTCCTGGCCCGCTGCTGCCCGCCGGGGGCGACCTTCCCCCGCCACCTCATGGTCGGTGCACTGTCCACCATGCCGTCGGCTGCCGGGAGCATGCGGGCGAGGACCACCCACGCGGGTGTCGACGCCGCCCGCTATCGCCACCGCTTCGCCCCCTCGCCCGCCGTCGTCGGCTGCCGCGACCGGGCCGGGACGGTCCGCGACCTGTTCTCTCGCCTGGTGGAGACCATTCGATGCTTCACCGACCAGCCCAGCGGTGAGCAGGTGCGCCTGACCCCCAGCCGCTGGGGCGAGACGCCGCTGGCCGACCGGGCGATCCCGTACTACTACGAGCTCACCGGCACGCCGGCGCTGCACGAGCTGTGGAACCCGCGCCTGACCGCCCGGCACCGGGCCCATCACAACCTCGGGTACCGGGCAGAGGAGTTCCGGCCCGCCCCGCCGCCCTTCGTCACCGAGCCGCTGGACTACGACCTCGAGCCGCATGACGTCCTGCGCGTGGAGGGCCATCTGGGGAGCGATGTCGATGATGTGCTGGAAACCCTGCTCGAGCAGCGACAGGAGCACCGCCTGCCGTTCGATGTGGTCGCCCTGCGCACCGGAGAGCTCGACCCGCGGATGGCGGTGGACCTGAGCGGGCACGGGGCCGTGTTCCAGGACCTGGAGATGCACTACGACACCCTGCGCACCCAGCAGATCTGTGCCCTGGTCGAGCTGGTGCAGCGCGTCTACGAGCTGCCCTGGCAGCGTGCCGTCGACCCCACGCCGAAGGCGCCGCAGCTCTGGCTGCTGGCCCATCACGCCCCGGAGTACCTGGTCCGGCCCGGCACCGTGGGCTGGCTGCTCGAGAGCCGGATCGCCGAGGGCACGTCGGTGTTCGCGGCCGACATCGAGTCGTGGCAGCGGCAGCTGATCGTCCTGCTGAACCGCTTCTCGGACTACGCCCGGACCCTCACCGAGGACCTCCACGACCTCGATCCCGACGCGGTGGCCCAGGAGCACTCCCAGCTGCAGGAGTTCACCGAGCAGATCGCCCAGCACTTCCGCACCGGCGAGGTCATGGAGGGGCTCCGGGATCTCGCAGCGCAGCTGGAGCGGGTGGGCCGCAGCTGCCGCCTGGCGAGCGTCCTCGAGGTCCACGACGAGTACCTGGACCGTCTGGCCGAGGTGCGGCGCATGCAGTACCTGGAGGCCTACCTCGAGCAGCATCCGGGGATCCGCCACCGCTCCGGGGTCCCGCTGGGTGGCACCTTGGTCCTCGTCTACCACGAGCCGCCGGCCGTAGAGCCGAAGAGGCGGGTCGCTGATGCCTTCGCGGAGTGGACGGAGGTGAATCCGGACGCCTGGACGGGCCTCGTCGAGGCCGTCGGGGTCGATGCGCTCCGCGACCCGGAGCTGCGGGTCCATGGGGATCTGAGGGTCCGCGACGACATGAGGGCCTACGACGACCTGAGGGTCTACGA
>JAKDNE010000107.1 GCA_030451965.1 Brachybacterium sp.
TCTACCACGCCACCGCACTGAAGGCGCCGGCCCGGATGCGACAGCTGGCACTGTGGATGATGACCTCGCGGATCGGGGCCCGGATGGTGCAGCTGCGGGAGCCGCTGGCGCTGGCCGAGATGACCCCGGCCTACTACGCGGAGCATCTGACCCACCCCACCCTGCTGTTCCATGCCCTGGACGACGAGACGGTCCCGCCCGAGCCCAGCCGCGAGCTGGCGGCGCTGCGTCCGGACCTCATCGAGTTCGTCCCGGTCGCCGGGGCCTCGCACACCCGCGAGTGGAACAGTGATCCTGCGCGCTACGAACGCGAGCTCGCGGAGTACCTGGTGCGGGAGCTCGGCCTGGAGATCCCCGACGGGGAGATCCAGGTGCCGGTGCGGGATCCCGCCGTCCCCGCTCTCGAAGGCTCCATAGGGCTGCGGCTCTGAGCAGGCGCGGTGAACGGGAGCTGCCGAGGAGGGTCCACCGGGCGGATCCCGCCGGCGGGGCCCGGTGCACGCTCCGGCAGTGCGGCGTCCGGGGCCGTGGGGTGCGCCCCCTACACTGAACACCGTGACCGAAGCTCTCTGCGACCGCCGGCCCGACCCGTCCCTGGAGCGACTGCTCGCGGATCTGGTGCCCCCGTCGCGGTTCGCGCAGGCGCGACTGGACAACTACGTCCCCGACCCGGCCCACCCCTCCCAGGAGGAGGCGAAGCAGCGGGTGACCGCCTTCGCCGCCGACCTCGGCGCTCCGCGCGGCGGCTTCCTGACGAAGCTGCGGCGGAAGAAACCGGAGCCCGCGCGCGGGATCTACCTCGACGGCGGGTTCGGTGTGGGCAAGACCCACCTGCTGACCTCCCTGTTCCATGCCGTGGACGGGGACCGGGTGTACGGCACCTTCGTGGAGTACACCGACCTGGTCGGGGCACTCGGCTTCCAGAAGGCGGTCGAGCTGCTGGGCGAATCCGTCCTGGTGTGCATCGACGAGTTCGAGCTCGACGACCCGGGCGACACGCTGCTGATGACCCGGCTCATCCGCGAGCTCTCCGACCGCGGGGTCGCGGTCGTGGCGACCTCGAACACCCTGCCCGACGCGCTCGGGGAGGGGCGTTTCGCGGCACAGGACTTCCTCCGCGAGATCCAGGCGATGGCCGAGCGCTTCGACGTGCTGCGGATCGACGGCGAGGACTACCGGCGCCGCGACGGCGTCACCGAGATCGCCACCCTGCCCGAACCGGAGGTGGACCGGAGCGGGGAATCGATGGAAGGTGCCACGCTCGACGGGTTCGACCCCCTGCTGTTCCACCTCACCAAGGTGCACCCCTCCCGCTACGGAGCGATGATCGACGAGGTCTCCGCCGCGCACGTCACCGGGATGCACGGGCTCACCCACCACCACGACGCGCTGCGCTTCGTGGTGCTGGTGGACCGGCTCTACGATCGCGAGGTGCCGGTGCTGATCTCCCTGGTCGGCGACTCCGCCCCGGGCATCCTCGAGGACCTCTTCTCCGCCGAGCTGCTGCGCAGCGGGTACCGCAAGAAGTACCTGCGAGCACTCTCCCGCCTCGCCACGCTGACCAACGACGGGGGAGCGCTGCTGCACCCCGGCGCGGCCGACGCCGCGTCCTGAGCCGCGCGGCCGGCGTCGCAGCAGCCGTGCAGCCCCCACCGCGGGACGCTGCCGGGTGCGGGATGCCGCACCGGCTCCGCGTCAGCCCCCGGTCCCGGGTGCTGGTCGGAGCACCACGGCTCCCGCCCCGGCCAGCCCGAGCGTCCCGTCGGTGCTGTGCGACACCTCGCCGAAGGAGGCCAGCACCTCCGCGGCGCGCGGTCCCGAGGTGAGTGCGCCGGGCCCCCGATGGGCGAGCACGGCCAGCCCACCGCGACGCAGCAGCACCGTCTCCTCCGCGAGCACCTCGACGGCGGTGGCGGCCAGGGAGGGGTCATGCAGGTCCGCCTGCTCGCGGCGCAGAGCGATGAGCGTGCGGTACCAGTCCAGCATCGCCGCGGGCCCTTCCTGCGTGCGCTCCTGCCAACACAGGATCGAGGCTTCGAAGGTCGAACGCAGCTGCGGGTCGGGGACCTGCTCGGCCCAGCCCATGGCGGCGAACTCCTCCACCCGCCCGGCGCTCACCAGGGCCCCCAGCTCCTCCTCGTGGTCGGTGAAGTACGTGAACGGGGTCGATGCGGCCCACTCCTCGCCCTGGAACAGCATCGGCGTGCCCGGGCCGAGCAGGATCAGCGCGCTCGCCGCCGCCTGCGCGCCGGACCCTATCCCGTGGTGGATCCGGTCCCCGGCGGCGCGATTGCCCACCTGGTCGTGGTCCTGGAGGAAGGTCACGAAGGAGTGCGCGTCGTAGTCGGGGCAGCGAGGATCCACCGGTGCGCCCCATACCTCCTGACGGAAGCTGGACCAGGTGGCGGCGTGGAGGAAGACCCGTTCCAGCACGGCGGAGAGCGCCTCGGCACTGCCGAAATCGCTGTAGTAGCCGGTGCGCTCGCCGGTGATCCAGGCGTGGACGCCGTGGTGCACATCATCGGCCCACTGCATGTCCATGCCGAGGCCGCCGTGCGAGGTGGGGGTCACGGTGGTGGGTTGATTGCGGTCGGACTCCGCGATCAGCGTGAGCGGCCGGCCGGTCTCCATCTCCCAGGCCGCCACGGCGTCGGACAGCTCGGCGAGGAAGTGACGGTCGGAGTCGTCGCACAGTTCATGGACGGCATCGAGCCGCAGCCCGTCCAGGCCCACGTCCACCAGCCACTGCCGGGCGCTGCCCAGGAGGAAGTCGCGCACCTGTCGGGAGCCGGGCTGGTCGAGGTTGATCGCCGACCCCCACGGGGTCTCGTGCCGGTCGGTGAAGTAGGGGCCGAACCTGCCCAGGTAGTTGCCGGAGGGGCCGAGGTGGTTGTGCACCACGTCGAGCACCACGGCGAGTCCCCGCCGATGGGCGGCGGCCACGAAGCGGGCCAGACCCGCAGGTCCTCCGTAGGCGGCGTGGGTCCCGTACAGGCCGACGCCGTCGTAGCCCCAGCCCCGGTTCCCGGGGAAGGGTGCCACCGGCATCAGCTCCACCGCATCGACCCCGAGGTCGACCAGCTCGTCGAGCCGATCGATCGCGGAGTCGAGGGTGCCGCCGCGGCCGTCGGGCCCCGCGGTGAAGGTGCCCACGTGCAGTTCGTACAGGACCCGCCCGCGCAGGCTGCGCCCCTCCCAGGAGGCCTCCTGACGCAGCAGCGTGGGGTCGACGACCTCGCTGTCGGCGTGGACGCCCTCTGGCTGGGACAGCGATCTCGGATCCGGCAGCCACAGCTCGGAGTCGTCGAGGCGGAAGGCGTAGCGGGCGCCGGGCGTCGCGGGCAGCCCCGGGAGCGCGAACCAGCCGTCATCGACCGCTCGCATCGGCTGCTCGACCCCGTCGATCCGGAGGCTCACCTGCTGTGCGGCGGGAGCCCACACCCGGTACACGCCGTAGTCACGGGAGGGGGCGGGGCAGGTGCTCATCGGCTGTCCTCCCGGCCTCCGACGCGCACCAGCAGAGCGACCGGCCACGGGTCCAGCAGCTCGTCGAGCGCCGGCTGGCCGCCCTCGAACTCCGCACCGCTGAGGGTGTCGCGCCAGTGCCCCGGGGGCAGCGCGATCCAGGCCTCGCCCCAGCCGCCGCGCTGGGAGAGTCCGTGCGCCAGCCGGGTCACCACGGTGACCGCTTCGATCGGGCCCTCGCCCACGGCACGACCGAAGGCGACGGCGTGCCCGGTCGTGGTGGGCAGGGGATGGTAGGAGGCGTCACGGCCCTGGAAGAGCTCCGGCCGCTCACGGCGCAGCACCAGAGCGCGATGGGTCAGCCACAGCTTCTCGTCGGCGATCCCGTCGGGACCCGCCCCCTCGATCATCCGCGCCAGCCGCTCGCGGTGCGCGGCGTGGTCCACTGCGCGGCGGTTGTCCGGGTCCACGAGCGAGAAGTCCACGGACTCGTTGCCCTGGTACACGTCCGGCACGCCCGGCATCATCAGCTGCACCAGCTTCTGGCCCAGGATCGCGCTGCGCTGGGCGGGGAGGGTGCGACGCGTCCAGTCGGCGAGGATCTCGTCGACGCCCGTGGAGTCCAGGGCGGCGCGGCCCAGGGTCAGCACCTGCTGCTCGTACTCGCCGTCCTGCTCGGTCCAGGTGGTGTGGCTCTTCGCCTCCCGCATGGCTTTGAGCAGGTACTGGTCCAGCCTCTCGGCGGTCAGCGGCGCGGCGGCCGCGCCGGGCAGCTCCCAGCACGCGGCGAGGGTCTGCCACAGCAGCAGCTCGACGGCGCCGTCGACCCGGTCCCCTCGATGCTCGGCGGTCGCCCGCTCCAGATCCTGCACCACCACTGCCCATTCCAGCGGCTGCTCGGTGAGCACCGCGAGCCGAGCACGCACGTCCTCGCTGCGCTTGGTGTCGTGCGTGGACAGGGTGGTCATCGCATCGGGTCGGGTGCGGACCATCGAGAGGGCATGGTCGTGCAGTTCGTCCGGGTCCACCCCGATCCGGTCCGGATCCGATCCCACCTCGTTCACCGCGATGAAACGGGTGTAGCGGTAGAACGCGGTGTCTTCCATCCCCTTGGCGTGGACCGGGCCGCACGTCTGGGCGAAGCGCACCACCACCTCGTCGCGCTCAGCGCTGCGGGTGCGTCCCGCACTGCCCACCTCGTCGCCGCAGACCAGGGCCACCACGGTATCGAGGGTCGCGACGATGTCCTCGTCCTCGCCGAGGCGGTGGTACGCCCGGGCGGCCGCCTGTTCGATCACCGTGCGTTCGGCGCCCGGTGCCGGTTCTCCGGGCACGATGTAGGCGCGATAGCGGTCCATCGACGCCAGCAGCGCCACGACGACCTTCTGGATATTCCGCCTGGTGGTATCCCGCAGTCGGATGTCCTCCTGGCAGATCCGGTGGATCAGGGTGGTCAGGCGCTCGATCTCCGCCCAGAGGCTGGTCGAGATGATCAGGTCCGTGGACTCCTGGACGACCTCGTCGAACGGCCGCAGGTCGCCGGTGCGACGCTGCCACAGATGGGTCAGACCGATCGCGCCGTGCGGATCGTGGAACAGCCCGCCCACCCGCCACAGGGCGTCGTAGCCCGTGGTGCCCGCGCAGGCGAAGTCCCCGGGCAGCTGCTCCTCACCGTGCAGGATCTTCTCCACCACGGTCCAGGCACCACCCGTCGCACGCTCGAGGTCCCGCAGATAGCCGCGGGGATCGGCCAGACCGTCCGGATGATCGATGCGGTAGCCGTCGATCACCCCCTCGCCCTGCAGGCGCAGCAGCGTCGCATGGGTCGCATCGAACACGGGGGGAAGCTCCACCCGGATGGCGGCAAGGGTGTCCACGTCGAAGAAGCGCCGGTAGTTCAGCTCATCATCGGCGACTTTCCAGTACGCCAGGCGGTACCACTGCCGGTCCAGCAGATCCACCAGGCCCAGGTGCTCGGTCCCCGCGGCCACCGGCAGCACGTGGTCGTAGTACCGCACCACGTGCTCAGTGCGGAGGGAGCCATCGGCCTGCGGGATCTGCTCCTCGCCCACGGAGATCTCTTCATCGGCCAGGACGACGCCGATGGGGCGGCCCAGCACCGGGACCAGGAGAGAGCGCTCCCCGCTGAGCTCCACATCGAACCAGTCCGCGAAGGGGGATGCGGTCCCGTCGCGCAGCACCGACCACAGCGCCCGGTTGTGCCAGATCGGGGTGGGGATCGCCATGTGGTTGGGGACCACGTCGGCGATCAGGCCCATCCCGTGCGCGTGCGTCGCAGCGGCCAGCCGGCGCAGCGCGTCCTCCCCGCCGATCTCCTCGCCGATGCGGGAGTGGTCGACCACGTCGTAGCCATGGGTCGAGCCGGGCGCAGCCTGCAGCACGGGGGAGCAGAAGACATGGCCCACTCCGAGTCGCGCGAGGTACGGGACCACCTCCACAGCATCGTCCGCGGTGAAACCCGCATGCAGCTGCAGACGATAGGTGGAGGTCGGGATGGGCCGGATGACGGGCAGGGTGCCCGTGGTGGTGGCCGCCTCGCGCCCTTGCGGGACGGGGCGGCGGACGGGATCGATGCTCACAGGGCGATGCTCTCCTTCATCGCGCCCCGGGCGGTGGTCCCGGCCGGGGCGGGCCGGTCGGTATCGGTGGGCCCGCCTCAGGCGCGGGCGGTGCGGGTCGCGTCGTGCTCGGGCAGGTCTTCGTCGTTCTCCGTCATGGGCGGCCGCATGAGGATCAGCAGCGAATGGCCAGGGCGGGTGTGCGTGGTCCCGGCCGCGAGGACCTCACCGACGTCGATCGCGTCCCCGGTGCCCAGCTCGACGTGCCACTCCCGGCCGTGGTCGGCCGGAGGCAGCGTGAAGTCCACGGGATTGCCGGAGGCGTTGAACATCACCAGCGCCGAGTCGTCGACGATCTGCTCTCCGCGCAGGTTCGGCTCGGGGATCCCGGAGCCGTTCAGGAACATCGTCAGGCACTTGTTCTGCGGATTGTCCCAGTCCTCGTCGGTCATCAGCGCGCCGTCGGTGCCGAGCCATTCGACGTCCGGGAGCACCGAATCAGCTCCATCTCGCGTGATCCCCTGCAGGAAGCGTCGACGGCGGAAGATCGGATGGTCCCGACGCAGCGCGATGACGCTCTGGGTGAACCAGAGCATGTCCATCTCGTAGGGGTCCAGCTCCCAGTCCATCCAGGCCAGCTCGTTGTCCTGGCAGTAGGTGTTGTTGTTCCCGTCCTGGGTGCGACCCATCTCGTCGCCGTGGAGGATCATCGGCACGCCCTGGCTGAGCAGCAGCGTCGCCATGAGGTTCTTCGCCCGCCGCAGGCGCAGGTCGCGCACCTCCGCCTCGTCGGTCGGACCCTCGACCCCGGAGTTCCAGGAGCGGTTGTGGCTCTCGCCGTCCTCGCCGTCCTCACCGTTCGCCGCATTGTGTCGGTCGTTGTAGGAGACCAGGTCCCGCAGGGTGAAACCATCGTGCGCGGTGACGAAGTTGATCGACGCGATCGGGGTGCGCCCGGTGTGCTGGTACAGATCCGAGCTGCCGGCCAGTCGTGAGGTGAAGTCGCCGATCTTGCCCGGCTCGGAGCGGTGGAAGTCACGCACCGTGTCGCGGTACTTCCCGTTCCATTCGGACCACAGCGGTGGGAAGCCGCCCACCTGATAGCCGCCCTCGCCGAGGTCCCAAGGTTCCGCGATGAGCTTGACCTGGGAGATCACCGGGTCCTGCTGGATGATGTCGAAGAACGCCGAGAGGCGGTCCACCTCGTGCAGCTCGCGGGCGAGGGTGGAGGCGAGGTCGAAGCGGAAGCCGTCCACATGCATCTCGGTGACCCAGTAGCGCAGCGAGTCCATGATCAGCTGCAGCACGTGGGGGGTGCGCATCAGCAGGGAGTTCCCCGTGCCGGTGGTGTCGTAGTAGTGCGCCCTGTCCTCGTCGACGAGGCGGTAGTACGCGGCATTGTCGATGCCGCGGAAACAGAGGGTGGGACCGAGCTGGTTGCCCTCGGCGGTGTGGTTGTAGACCACGTCGAGGATCACCTCGATGTTCGCCTCGTGGAGGTTCTTCACCATCTGCTTGAACTCCTGGACCTGCTGGCCCAGCTGTCCGGCGTGGGAGTACTCGTTGTGGGGCGCGAAGAAGCCGATGGTGTTGTAGCCCCAGTAGTTGCGCATCCCCTTCTCGACCAGATGGCCGTCCTGCACGAACTGATGCACCGGCATCAGCTCGACCGCGGTGACGCCCAGCTCTTTGAGGTGATCGATGATCGCGGGGTGCCCCATGGCGACGTAGCTGCCACGGATGTCCTCGTCGATGTCCGGGTGGAGCATCGTCAGGCCCTTGATATGGGCTTCGTAGATGACGGTGTCGTGGTATTCGTGGGCCGGCGGGTGGTCGTTGCCCCAGTCGAAGAAGGGGGAGATCACCACGGAGTGCATGGTGTGCTGCACGGAATCGTCCGTGTTGCGCTCGGCGGGGTTCTCGAAATCGTAGCTGTACAGGGAGGGATGGTTGCTGGCCATCCCGGCGATCGCCTTCGCGTACGGGTCCAGCAGCAGCTTCGAGGCATCGCAGCGGTGGCCGGCGGCGGGGTCGTAGGGGCCGTGGACCCGGTAGCCGTAGCGCTGGCCGGGCTGCACCGACGGCAGATACACGTGCCACACGTAGGCGTCCACCTCCGTGATCTCGACACGGCGCTCGGTGCCCGTCTCGTCGATGAGGCACAGCTCGACACGCTCGGCCACCTCGGAGAAGAGGGCGAAGTTGGTGCCCGAGCCATCGAAGGTGGCACCCAGGGGGTAGGCCTGTCCGGTCCAGATCTGCATGAGCCCAGAGTAGACGCACCGTCCCTGAACGAGGAGCGAGAGCCGTCCGGCGCAGCGTCTCGGGCCCGGACACAGGTGACCCGCCGTGATGGCGGAGGCCTCCGCAGCGGGTCAGGTCCTCTCGTGACGACCGCGCGCGAGGAATGGCGAAGGCCCCCTCGATGTTCCGAGGGGGCCTTCCATGGTGGGCGATACTGGGATCGAACCAGTGACCTCTTCCGTGTCAGGGAAGCGCGCTACCGCTGCGCCAATCGCCCGGTGCGTCCGAGGACGCGGGGGAGGGGGTGGAGCGGACGACCGGATTCGAACCGGCGACCCTCACCTTGGCAAGGTGATGCTCTACCAACTGAGCTACGTCCGCACATCGGCTGGGCCGACGAGGAAAGACGATATTCTGCTCCGCCCCGCTTCGCAAATGCTGAGGGTGCGCAGTGTCCGAGGTCACCGCAGGCTCAGCGGGCGGCCCCGGTCGGGTGGGCGATGCCGCCGGTCGCTCGGGCGGGGCCCCTGGTCGGCGACGGGAGGCAGGGGCGGCGATGCGGTCGCCGCCACCACCGCCGGGCCCTGGGAGGGGGCGGTCCGGCCGAGACCACCGAGGGTGCGGGATGCAGGTCACATCCCATCTGGCGCGGAGCATCCTGGAAACCGTGTAAGCTTCTTCGAGTCCACTCGAGAGGGTGGCCAGCACCTTCAGGGCGATTGGCGCAGGGGTAGCGCGCTTCCTTCACACGGAAGAGGTCACTGGTTCGATCCCAGTATCGCCCACGGCAGGATCCTTTGGATCCGTGTCACGCGGACGTAGCTCAGTTGGTAGAGCATCACCTTGCCAAGGTGAGGGTCGCCGGTTCGAATCCGGTCGTCCGCTCCGAGGAGCGGCGCGCTCGACGACTCGTCGGGAGCGCCGTTTCACGTAGATGCGAGAGCATCTGTGGTGGGTTGGCCGAGAGGCGAGGCAACGGCCTGCAAAGCCGTGTACACGGGTTCGAATCCCGTACCCACCTCCGCCGGCACAAGGAGCCGATACGGGCGATTGGCGCAGCGGTAGCGCGCTTCCCTGACACGGAAGAGGTCACTGGTT
>JAKDNE010000108.1 GCA_030451965.1 Brachybacterium sp.
CGCGGAGGTCCACACGGTCGCCGTCATCGAGGTGGAGGGCGAGGCGTCGGTGCCGCAGCGGGTCGGGGGGGGGGCCCTCGGAGGGCGTGGTCGCGGCCGACGGGCTCTCCCCCGCGGTCGCGATCCGCAGCTGTCCGCTCATCCCCAGATGGCCCATCAGCGCCTCGCCGGTGTCGGCGCCGTCGGGGTCGGCGAGCCGCCACCACAGGAACTTCCCTCGCCGCACCACGGCGGTGAGGGTCACACCCTGCAGCGCGGCGCGCAGGCGGTCGATGCCGCCGTGCTGGCGACGGATGATGCGGGCATCGAGCAGCTCGACGTCCGTCACGGTGCGGCCGACGGTGCGGGGGGCGAGGCCGCGCCGGACGACCTCGACCTCGGGCAGCTCGGGCATCTGCTCAGCCCCGCGGGATCAGGGGCTCGCCCCGCTCGGTGAGGACGCCGCGCACCGCGTTCTGGGCGGCGGCGAGTTCGGCGTCCTTCTTCGAGGCACCGTCACCACTGGCGGTGACGATGCCCGGGACGGTGACGGTGGCGGTGAAGGTCTTCTGATGCTCGAGTCCGGACTCGGTCAGCGCGTAGGTGACGCCCGTCCCGCCTGCCGCGGCGATCTCCTGGAGGCGGGACTTGAAGTCATAACCGGTCTCGAGGAACTCGTCGGAGTCCAGCAGCGGCCGCAGCAGGTCCAGCACGAAGCGACGGGAGACGTCCTGGCCGAGCGCGAGGTGGACGGCGCCGATCACGGCCTCGGTGGTGTCGGCGAGGATCGAGGACTTCGCCCGGCCGCCGGTGAGGTCCTCGCCGCGGCCCAGCCGCACGTAGGCGCCGAGGTCGAGCTTGGAGGCGATCACGGCGAGTGCCCGGGTGCTCACCGTCGCGGCGCGACGGCGGGCGAGGTCGCCCTCGGGCAACGTGGGATGGGCGGCGTAGAGGTGCTCGGTGACTGCCAGCTGCAGCACCGCGTCGCCGAGGAACTCCAGGCGCTCGTTGTGGGGCAGAGAGTCGTGCTCGTAGGAGTACGAGCGGTGGGTCAGCGCCAGCTCGAGCAGCCCGGACTCCTGCAGGTCGGCTCCCTGGCCGGCATCCAGCGGGAGCCGGTCCAGCAGGCCCTGCGGGGCGGCGGCCTCGGTGGCGCGGCGCCTGCGCGCCATCAGGCCTCCTCATCCTGCTGGGTGTCGGCCGGCTCCTCGAACAGACCCTGCAGGGCGGCGAAGCGGTCGTCGATGACGTCGTGGTGGTGGTCCGGGTCGTCCTCCATGCGGAATCCGCACTGGGCGCACAGGCCCGGGCAGTCCTCGCGGCACAGCGGGCGCTCGTCGGCCTCCATCGCGAGGGCGTCGCGCACCAGCGGCCCGAGGTTGACCTCGTCGGCCTCGAAGAGGGTGGTGTCCTCCTTCTCATCGGCCTTGACCTTCTCGGGGAACATGAACAGCTCGTCGAGGCGCGCGGTGACGTCCTGATCGACGGGGTCCAGGCAGCGGGAGCACTCGCCCTCGAGGTGCGCGGTGACGGTGCCGTGGGCGTAGATGCCCTCGACCACGGATTCGAGCTCGGCCTCGACGGCGATGTCCTCGCCCTCGGGGACCTGCATCGCGACGCCGCCGGCCTCACGGGGCGGGGCGGGGACGGTCCGCTCGACGCGGCGGTGGGAGCCGGTGCGGCCGACGAGGTCGACCGCGTCGAACCGCAGCACGGTGTCGAGCGTCGTGGTCGGGGTGTTCTCGGAAGACATCGGTGAAGATCCTGTTCGTTCGTGGGGGTCGGTCAGGAGACGGCCGCGGCGGTGCGCAGCGCATCCAAGGAGGGGCCGGGGAGCATGTCGGAGACGTCGCCGCCGAGGGCGTGGACCTCCCTCACCAGGGAGGAGGAGATGTGCGACCAGGCCGAGTCGGTCAGCAGGAAGACGGTGTCGACGTCGGCGAGGTGATGGTTCATCCGCGCCATCGGCTCCTCATAGGCGAGGTCGAGCTGTGAGCGGAGCCCGCGCACCACGGCCTGGGCGCCCACTTCACGGCAGAAGTCGACCAGAAGACCCTGGGGAAGGGTGCGCACCTCGACCGTACCGGAGAGGTCCTCCTGCACGAGGGTCCCGGTGATCGAGGCGGTGCGCGCCTCGAGGTCCAGCAACCCCTTCTTGGAGGGGTTGTGGGAGACCGCGATGATCACCCGGTGGCCGAGCGCGGCGGCCCGGCGGGTGAGATCGAGGTGCCCCAGGGTGAAGGGGTCGAACGAGCCGGGCAGGACGACGGTGCTCATGGCGCCACTCTAGTGCGCCGGGGCTGGGCGTCTCAGGTGAGCTCGACCGTGACCTGGTGACGTCCTTCCTCGTCGATGGCACCGATGGTGAGGGTGCCGGTGATCCCGGCGAGCGCTCCCGTGCCGGAGCCGGGGGCGATGATGTAGCGCAGCTCGGGCTCGTCGTCGGCCATGGTGCCGAGCTGCTGGAAGGTCAGGGAGCCGTCCCGGCCGTCGAGGGTGCCCTCGAAGGTCTCGGTGGCGATGTAGGAGGCGCTGCCGCCGGCCGGGTCGCCGGCGGTGAGCATGACGCCGCGCGAGGTGCCCTCGAGCGCCCCGGTCCAGGTCTTGGACAGGTCGAAGCGGTCAGCGGCGCCCGGGAGGATCTCGGCAGGGGACAGGTCGACGGTGAAGGTGGTGGTGAGGGTGCTCATCGCTCAAGTATCGGTGGTGGAGCGGTCCTGCGCGAGCTCCGCGAGGGGCGGGGCCGTGCGCTCGGCGCGGTACTCGCTCGCCAGCAGCGCGTAGGACATGCCGTCGAGCCAGCGGCCGCTGCGATGCAGGGAGTCCTCGCGGAAGACACCCTCGAGCCGCAGCCCGATCTTCTCCATGACGCGGCGGGAGGCGAGGTTCTCGGCGAAGCAGGCAGCCTCGATGCGGCGCACGCCGAGCCCGTCGAAGGCCAGGTCGAGCAGGGCTGCGGCGAACTCGGTGCCCAGCCCTCGGCCGTGGACCGCGGGGGCGAGGACCCATCCGAGCTCGGCCTGCTGCCCGGTGGCCCGGTCCTTCATGTCGGTCTGGGACCACGCGTCCTGCCGTTCGACCTTGCCGACGGCGATGACAGCACCCTCAGACAGGCCGACCACTGCGGACCCGAGCCCGCGGTCCCAACGCTCCTGGTGCTCCGTAGGCGTGGGGCTCAGCGTGGTGGTCCATTCCTGCACCTCGCGCAATCGGTACCAGGGCCAGATGGCCGCAGCGTCCTCCGCGCATCCCGGGCGCAGTTCCAGCCGCTCGGTGTGCAGGGGCCAGTCGAGGTTCGCAAGTGCGGGTGTCATCGGTGCAGGCTAATACCGCAGGAACGCGAGCCGAAGCGCTCTGTGCGCGGCGGTGATCAGTACGGCGGCGGCCCATGACCGGGCAGCGGCGGCAGCGGTGGCGGGCCGAGGTCGGCGGCCTCGTCGTACTCGGGGCGGGAGTAGTGGTCGATCAGGTGGTTCCCCCACCGGTACGCCTCGTCCCGCTCGGCGTCCTGGGCGCAAGACTCTTCGAAGAACCCGGTCCGGGCCAGCGCCTCGATCTCAAGATCGTCGGCGTATCGCTCCCAGGCAGCCCGGAGGCGGTCGGAGAGCTCTCGGGTCACCAGGTCGGTGTTCGCCGCGACGTCGCAGACCGCAGCTCCGGCGATCCGCCAGCGGGTGGTACCGGTCTCCTCGTCCCGCTCGGGGTCGAGCAGGCCGGCAGTCTTCATCCGGTGGTGGGTGCGACAGATGCGGTGCAGGTTCTTGAGGGTGGTCGGCCCGCCGCGAGCAGGGTTCTCGAGGTCGAACTCCTCGATATGGTCCATCTCGCCGACGGTCATGACGTTGCGGGTACAGCCGGGGACCGCACAGACGGGGTCCATCATCCGGAGGTTCTCACCCATCGCCGCGGAGGGACGGTAGGTGCGGGAGGCCGAGGGAAGGTGGTGCCCCGAGACGGGGTCCGTGAGCACCCGCTCGAAGGCAGGGGCCTTCGCGACGAGTTCGCGCGCCATGCGGGGCGGGATCGGGATCGTGCCGTCCAGGGTCGCAGGGGCGTTCGAGCGACCGAGCAGGGTCAGCACCGGCACCACGACAGAGATCCGGAAGGCAGGATCAGGCACCTCCACTGCTCCGGTATCGAGCTGTGAGCGGACCGCGATCGCGTACTGCAGGGCGGCCAGAGAGAGGTGGCGTCCTTCGCGGGCGGCATCACCGTCGAGGTCGAAGGGGACCGGCGCCCCGGTCTCGAGCGCATGGCGCTGGGCATCCTGGACGGCGCGGGCGGCGGCGTCGAGCCGTTGGCCGAAGGCGCTGATCTCGGGGATCGGGCCCCGAATCATGAGGCAGGCTGTGCCGTCGGCGTCCGGGGAGGACGCGATCGAGACCGAGCGCTGCTCCTGCGGCGATTCCTGGACAGCGGCGCGTCCGAACCACACGACGAGCGTGTGCAGTTCGCGGTAGAAGCGCTCGACGTCGATGGACTCGAGCTGCCATGCGGCGACGCGCTCATCGACCTGACGGCGCTGGTGCGTGGTGAGGCGCAGGACGCTGCGGATCAGCCACTCGAACCATTCGACGGGGAGGGCCCCGCTCTCCACCCGAGCGAAGCATGCGGGCAGTTCGGTGACGGCGACGTGAGCATCGCGCAGGCGGTCCTCGCCGCGGGGGAGCTTCGCGCGCATACCCACGGAGGCGGCCAGTGCGTGCAGAGCCTTCTCCTCAGCGTCGTCCCCCTCGGACCAGAGGGACGCGAGGTCGCGCGTCTCGGCGATATAGAAGGCCGCGTGCTCCAGCTGTCGCCGGTAGAAGATTCGCAGCACGGTCTCGGCCTCGGGCGTGTGGGGCGTGACGTCGGCCCGATCCACGAGCGCCTGCGCCGTGAGCACGGTGTGCGACTGCACCGGTTTCCGGGGAGGGTCACCGGGGCGAGAGGCGGAGCGCTCCGGGCCGGACGACACGGCGGAGGGGCCGGTGCGGTGCTCCATGGTTCTCCCCTCCCTGGCCTCGGCGTCTGTCTGCGTCCCGGCCTCTGCGCCGGCGGATCGACCTCTCGACCGACTGCCGTCAGTTTAGAACACCTGCTCGACTCGCACCATGGGGGGCCACTGATTGTCGACAATATGTGGATAACTATGGTGCGTGGAGGAACGGTCGACCATTCCACATTTCATGCACATCATGTGGATACTCGCAGTTCACATAACAGTCTGTGCCTGCCGCCTGAGAACGATCGCGGGCGCCGACAATGAGGCGATCAGCAATTCTGCTGGTCATCTCCGACGTCGCGCACAATGCATAGTGATTTGCTTCCGACAACCCTGCGTCGAATATGTGGACCGCCTGTTGAGCGGGTCGCTCCTCAGACCGGGCCGCCGAACTGCAGCACGGTCTCGCCATAGAACTTGATGCCGTCGTCGGCCCAGCCCTGCGGCCACTCGAGCGGGCGGGTGCGCGAGGAGCGCTCCACGACGACCAGCGCGTCGTCGGCCAGCGCGGGGCGCAGGGTCAGCAGCATCTGTTCGAGCGCCTCGGTGGGAACGTCATAGGGCGGATCGAGGAAGACCAGGGTCGCGACGGGCTGGTTCGGCTGGGCGATGTGCTGAGCGGCGAGCTGTCCGGCCACGCTCGCCGCCTTCCCCGAGCGGATCTCTGTGCGGTCCATCAGTCCGAGCTCAGCAGCGGTGCGGCGCAGCTGCTTGGTGGTCGGGCCGTGCAGCTCGATCAGCAGGGCGTGCTCAGCACCGCGGGAGAGAGCTTCGAAGGCGAGCGCGCCGGTGCCCGCATAGAGGTCGAGCACCCGGGCTTCGGCGAGAGCGTCCCAGCCCTCGAGGCGGTTGAACAGGGCCTCGCGGACCTTGTCCGAGGTGGGGCGCGTGCCCGTGCCGGGCGGCCCGGGGATGGTGCGGCCGCCGAGCCTGCCGGAGACGATGCGCGGCATGTCAGCTCCTCTCCACGTCGGGATCGGCGTCCCGCAGGCGGTCCGCGATGGCGCCGGCGAGAGCGGGGTGGACGGTGAGATCGGGGTCGGCGGCGACGACCGCGAAGGCATCCTGGCGGGCCTGTTCGATGGCGCGGGCATCGCGCATCACGTCGAGGTGCTTGAGGGTGCGCTGCAGACCGGACTGCTCCTCCCCCACCAGGTCGCCGGCGCCACGGCGGCGCAGGTCGAGCTCGGCGAGCGCGAATCCGTCGGCCGCGTCGGCGATGCGCCGGAGGTGCTGGGAATGCTCCGCGCCGACCTCCGCGGTGGTGTCGAAGAACGCGATGCCGGCATGCTCGCCACGACCTACACGACCACGGAGCTGATGGAGCTGGGAGACGCCGAAGCGCTCGGCGTCCAGCACGATCATCGTCGAGGCGTTGGGGACGTCCACGCCCACCTCGATGACCGTGGTGGAGATCAGCACATCGATCTCCCCGCGCACCATCTGTGCCATCACCTCCTGCTTCTCCTCACCGGTCAGGCGTCCGTGGAGGACGCCCAGCCGGGCACCGGCGAACTCGGGATGCTCGGCCAGGCGCTGCGCGGTCTGGGTGACGCCACGCGCGGGCTCGAGGCTCGGCGGCTTCTCCACACCGTTCTCGTCGAGCTCCGGTGGGGCCGGAGCATCCGCCTCATCCTCGTCGATGCGGGCGCAGACCACGAACACCTGCCGACCTGCAGCGACCTCCTCAGCGGCGCGCTGCCACATGCGCTGCTCCCATTTCGGGAGCTTCTCGTGGACCACGAAGCTGGTGACCCCTGCGCGCAGGCCGGGACTCTCACGCAGGGAGAGCACGTCGAGGTCGCCGACGGTGGCGAGGGCTGCAGTGCGCGGGATCGGGGTCGCGGTCATCACGATGACGTGGGGGCTCTGACCCGCAGGACCCTTGGTGCGCAGGCGCCGACGGTGGTCGACCCCGAAGCGGTGCTGCTCGTCGATCACCACCAGGCCCAGCGAGGCGAACTCCACGGACTCGGTGAGCAGCGCATGGGTACCCACCACGATCCCGGCCTGTCCGGAGGTGACGTCGAGAAGGGTCTCGCGGCGGCCGGCGGTGCGCTGAGAGCCGGTGAGCAGGCGCACCCGGGTCGCCGCCTCGTGCCCGTCGAGCTGTCCCGCCCGTGCGAGGTCGCCGAGCAGGGTGAGCAGAGTGCGGTGGTGCTGCTCGGCGAGCACCTCCGTGGGGGCGAGCAGCGCGGCCTGGTGGCCGGAGTCCACAGCGCGGAGCATGGCACGCAGCGCCACGACCGTCTTGCCGGAGCCGACGTCCCCCTGCAGCAGCACGCTGGTGGGATGTCCGTTGCCGATCCGCTCCTCGATCCGTGCACCGACCTCGCACTGACCGTCGGTGAGGGTGAAGGGCAGTCGCTCGTCGAACAACCCCTGCAACGGCCCTTCGGCGGCGAGCACCGGCGCGGGGATGCGCTCGTCCTGGTCGCGGCGCTGGGCGAAGATGGCCTGCAGGATGAAGGCCTCCTCGTAGCGGAGGTGGGCCATGCCGTACCGGGTGTCCTCGACCGTCAGCGGGCGGTGGACCAGGCGCACGGCCTCATCGAGCCGGGGCAGGGCGCGACGGGAGAGCACCTCGTCGGGGACGGGGCTGCTGAGCGAGCCGACGAACTCGAGCCCCTTCTCGGTGGCCGAGCGCATGGTCGATTGCGCGATGTTCTGCCGCAGCGGGTACACCGGCCGCGGCCGCTGGGCCCACGCCCGGCCCTCATCGGTGTCCTCGACCGGCTCGTAGGCAGGGTGGGTGATCTGGAGCGCCTGGCGGTAGTCGTCGTATCCGACGGTGCCGTGCACGATGATGCGCGCACCCACCGGGAGCCTGCCGCGGTGCCATTGGACCTGATGCTGCTTGGTGAGGAAGAAGGTCAGCGTGATCTCTTCGATGGCGTCGGAGACGACGACCTCGAGGATGACGCCGTGGCGGCTGCGCATGGCGCGGTCACGGACGGAGACCACCGAGACGACGGCACTGACCTCTTCGCCCCGGCTCACCTCGTGCAGGGACCGCAGCGGGGCGGGGACCACGTAGCGCCGCGGGGCGAAGCGCATCATGGTGTCCAGGTCACGCACGCCGAAGGAGGCCATCGCCGTGGACTCCTTGGGGATCAGCAGCTCCTTCAGCGGCATCGAGCCGCGAGCAGTCTCCTGCCTCCTGGGCATGCGGGCGTCTCCTCGTGCTCGGTGTGCGCGGCCCCGTACAGTGCGACCTGCGAGGCCCCATCGTGCCACTGCGGTACGACCTTGTGGCGGAATCCACAACGTCGCGAAGCGTCCCTCCCCTTCAGGGACACCGTCATGTGGGCTATGATTCCGTGGTTGCCCTGACCGCCGGGGGCTCGCACCTCCGTGCTCACCCAGGTCACCGACCCCGCCGTTCCGGCGCGGGGGTGGAGCGGGCACCGCGATCAGAACATCGACGTACCAGGAGACGACAGTGGCTGCTTCCACGTGTGACATCTGCGCCAAGAGCCCGCGCTTCGGCAAGAGCGTGTCTCACTCGCACCGCCGCAGCTCGCGTCGCTGGAACCCGAATATCCAGTCGGTCCGCACTGTGATCAACGGCACCAGCAAGCGCGTGAACGCGTGCACCTCCTGCCTCAAGGCAGGCAAGGTCAGCACGCTCGGCGCCTGAGCGAGACCTCTCAGGACTCACTTGCGAGAGCCCTCACCCGATCGGGTGGGGGCTTTCGTGCATCTGACCATCGAGGAGAACCGATGCCCGCGTCAGCGCCCACCATCCTGGCCACCAGTGCCGGCTATCGCCCGCATCCGCGCCTGCGCTTCGGATTCGGACAGATGATCGCCTTCGCGCTCGAGCTCGCCCGGGAGCGGGGGCCCCGCGCCGACGGTCCGCCGCGGATCTGTCACCTCGGCACCGCCAACGGGGACGACAAGAGCGTCCAGCGCGACATGGAGGAGGCCGCGCGGGAGGCGGGGTACGTCCTGCACCACCTGAGCCTGTTCTCGCAGCCGAACGTCGAGGACATCGAGGACTACCTGCGCGGATTCGATGTGATCTGGGTGAACGGCGGTTCGGTGGTGAACCTGCTCGCGGTGTGGCGCGCCCACGGGCTCCCGGAGATCCTCCGCCGGCTCTGGCAGGACGGCGTGGTGCTGGCCGGCATCTCCGCAGGATCGATCTGCTGGTTCGAGGGTGGGGTCACCGACTCCTTCGGCCCCGACCTGCAGCCCGTGACGAACGGGCTGGGCCTCCTGCCCGGCGCCAACGGGGTGCACATGGACTCCGAGGACCGCCGGCGGCCCCTGGTGAGCGAGCTCGTCGCCGAGGGGACGCTGGGCCCCGCGCTGTGCACCGACGACGGCACGGGGCTGCTCTTCCGCGGCACCGAGCTGGTCGAGGCGGTCGCCGAGATCGACGGGGTCCGGGCCACCCGGATCGAGCGAGGC
>JAKDNE010000109.1 GCA_030451965.1 Brachybacterium sp.
CGTATCGACGGCGGATGGCAGGAGGTCCTCGACCTGCTGGCCGATATGGGGCGGGACCCGGATCCGTTGCTGACCAGAGCAGAGATGGCAGCCCGATTGGACGCGGACATCCCGGCGCTGGGGGCGGCGAGCCTTGCGAGCCGCGCCGATCGCGCCGTGTTCGGCCCGGATGATCTTCCGGAAGCCGCGGCCGAGGAGTACTGGGCCCAGGTCATGGCGGCGCGGCGCAGCATGACCGCTGCGGTGCCGTGGCACAAGCGGCTCCTGGCGACGCTGTCGCTGCGTTCATTCCGCCGACGCTCCGCGGACCGCCGCAGCGCGAAGAAGCGGATCCGAGCCCGGACCCGGGCACGGGACAAGGCCGTGCGGCGCTCCGAGGCGATGCGTCGTCGACGCTCCTCACTGCGCGGCACTGCGACGAGACGGACGTCATCGAAGAAGGGTCGAGCCCGATGAGCCAGACGCGATACTGCAGCACCTGCGGCACTCTGCTGTCCGAGGGGGCGGTGATCTGTGGCGAATGTGGCGCCCGGTACCAGGCATCACCGTATGAGCGCCGAGCCACAGATGCGCCCGGCGCCTGGTCGCAGGCGCCCGCACCGCGGTCGCGGGACCTAGGACGGGAGGAGGGGATGGCATCGGAGGACGAGGGCGTCGAGCTCATCACGCGCGAATCCCTCGACCCGAAGAACCCGAGCGCCACGACGCTCCGCAGCCGGGAACAGTACGATCAGATGATGGTCACGCAGCCTCCGATGCAGCAGAACGGTCCCGGCTCCGCCCCGGGCGCTCCGAGCGGACCGGGTTCCCCGGCCGCGGCGCCCGGCATGCTGTCGACGGGGCCCGAGATGGAGCGGCCGCTGGACGGCTGCTCCCCGGCCTCGCCGCTCAAGCGGCTCCTCGCCGCCGTGACCGATGCGGTGATCGGTGCACTGACGGTCGTGCCGTTGATCGTGGGCGTGATCCTGGTGATCAGCTCGGGGACGGCCAGCGCCCTGTCGTTGATCCTGGTGGGTGTGGGCGTCGCGCTGCCGCTGGCGTACACCCTGCTGATGGTCTGGCTGGTCGGTGCCAAGGGCTTCACACTGGGCAAGCTGATACTCGGCCTGCGCGTCACCCGCGAGAGCGAAGGCGGCCCCATCGGGTTCCTGCGCTCGGCGGGCCGGTGGGTGGTCTACGGGCTCATCTCGCCGATCATGGCGCTGTCGATCTTCCTGGACCCGAAGAAGCATCTGCGCGGTTTCCACGACCGGGTCGTGGGATCCGTGGTGGTGGACATCAAGGTCGGACGAAACCCGATGAAACCGCGTCCCGACGACTTCGAACGGGCCGGCGCCGAGCACTACCTCGGGGCACCGTCCGTGGCGGTGTCCACGCACGAGAACCTGCTCGCGGAGCCCGGCGCGGCGTGGAGGGACTCCGCGCACCCCGCCACGTCGCAGCCCGCGACCGATACCGGCTGGGGCCACCCGCAGCAGCAGGGTCCTCCGAGCCCGTACGCTCCCCCCGTGTCAGGCAGTTCTGCCGCATCGGCCACCGATGCGCCGGGAGCGAGCTCCCCCTGGTCATCGCCGCCGGCACAGGACCCTGCCGCATCGCAGGAGAGCGCTGGTGGCGGATGGGCGCCGCCGCCGATCGACCCGATCCCGTCCCAGCAGCAGTCCTGGGGTCAGCCGCCGCCCGCTCCCGAGGTGCCGCAGCAGCAGTCCTGGGGCCAGCCGCAATCCGCTCCCGAGGCGCCGCAGCAGCCCTCGTGGGATCAGCGGGATCCCGCGCCGCAGCAGTCCTGGGGCCGGCCCAGCGCCGACACCGCGGCCCCGACGTGGGAGGACCCGGTCGCCGAGGCCCCGCCCGTCGCGCCGCCGCAGTCCTGGGGCCAGCCGCAGTCCGCTCCGGAGGCTCCGCAGAGCGATGCCGGGCAGGGATGGGCACCGCCGCCTGCCCCGGCGGAGCCGGTGCAGGCCTCGCCCGCGCCGTACGGCCAGGCCTCGCCCGGCCCGTACAGCCAGGGGACCGAGAACGCGCCGAGCGACCTCACCGGTGATGCCTGGGATGCCACGGACCAGGGCGTGGACGAACAGACCCGTCTGACCGCAGTGGACGATCCGCTGGGCGACCTCGAGCAGACCCGAATCTCCGCCGTGCAGCTGCCGGCGGTCAAGAAGCTGCGCCTGAGCACCGACGACGGCGGCGAGCGGATCGTCGAGAAGGCGGTCGTCATCGGGCGCAATCCCGTGGCGCCGGGCGAAGAGGTGCTGTTCGTGATGAAGGACGACACCCGCTCGGTCTCCAAGACGCACCTGCGGATCGACGGCACCGGGGACGAGGTCACCGTGACCGATCTCGGGTCGACGAACGGCTCGAGCATCCTGCGCGAGGACGGCTCGCGAGAGAACCTGGTGCCGAACTCGCCGACGGTCCTGCCGTCGGGGGCGCAGGTGACGCTGGGCGATCGGGCCGTCTGCGTGGAGAGGATGCAGTGATCGACCGCTCACTGTCGGACCCGGACCTCTATGGCACGATCCGGGTCGTCTCCGCCTCTGCCACCCATGTCGGGCACGTGCGGGCCACCAACGAGGACAGCATCCTCGATGTCCCGCCGATCTTCCTGGTCGCCGACGGTATGGGCGGCCACAACGCCGGCGAGGTGGCCAGCGCCATCGTCGTCGAGGAGTTCGAGAAGCTCACGCTCCAGGAGAACGTGACCGTCGAGCAGCTGGGTGATGCGCTCCGCTCTGCCGCAGTGCGCATAGGGGAGCTCAGCGGGGAATCGACGCTCGGTGCCGGCACCACGGTCGCTGCGGCCGCCACGATGGTCCTCGACGGGGTCGGCTACTGGGTCGTTCTCAACCTCGGCGATTCCCGCGTCTACCGCCTGTCCGGGGAGATCTTCGAACAGGTCAGCGTCGACCACTCGGTGGTCCAGGAGCTGATGGACCGTGGAGACATCTCGGCGGAACAGGCCAAGGTGCATCCGTACCGGCACATGGTCACCCGCGCCCTGGGCGCCGGGCCCGAATCCGATCCCGACTACTGGCTGATCCCCGCCGAGAACGGCGATCGGATGCTCATCTGCTCCGACGGTCTGACCGGGGAGGTGGACGACGACGCCATCGAACGGATGCTGCGCAGCCCAGCGGATGTGCGCACCGTCTGCGGAGACCTGGTCACCCGCGCACTCGACGCCGGAGGGCACGACAACGTCAGCGTCGTCGTGGTCGAAGCCGTCGAGGTGGTGGGCCAGTCCCTGACCTCGGAGAACACCGCGGGCAATGAGACGACCTCACCTGACAGCGCCGAGCTCGAGGTCGACGAGGACACGCTCCCGCGCGGGATCTCCGAGGACGGCACCGGACGATGAGCGAGGAGATCGACGGCGAGGGCACGACTCTGCTCGGCACGGGGACCTGGACCAAGCAGGGACCCGCCACGCTGGTGCTGCGGGAGAACGCCTGGGTGGTGCTCGTCCCGGGCCTGCGCAGACAGGTGATCGAGGCGGCCTGGACCGTCCTGGGGGAGAAGCCTGACCCGGAGGACTTCCTGGACAAGCTGGTGGAAGCAGGAGAGCTCGAGAGCGCCGACAAGCTGGCGGCGCTCCTGTTCGGTTTCCACGACGGGTCGCGCGCAGTCTTCGGCGTGAAGGGGACGACGCCGATCGCGGTGTACACCGCCGAGGGCTCCCAGCAGATCGCCGGCACCGAGGACGACCCGTTCGTGCTGCGGACCCTCGACGGCGTCCGGCGAACAGCCTTCGGGGACCTTCCGCTCGAGGACGGGCTCGGAGCTCCCCGACTGGAGACCGGGATCGTCCCGGTACGGGGGTTCGTGCACGTGACGATGGATCCCGCGGAACTGGAGGAGAGCGAACGCACGGCCCTCGCCGAACAGGTGGAGATCGACGGGCGCTCGATCGAGGATCCGGAGGTGAAGAAGCGCCGCGCCGAGCGCCCCGCCCCGAAGCCCGCCGGCGCACCGGCCGTGACCAGGCCTGCGGCGAGCACGGAGACGACCGGTGGCGCGCCCTCGACGGTGCCCCGCAACGGCACCGGGTCGACCGCGTCCACCCGCCCCGGCGCTGCCCCCGAGCCTGCGGGGCCCAACATGTTCGATGGACTCTTCGGCGGCGGCTCCCCGGTATCGGGACCTGCCGTCTCCGCCCCGCAGGAGACCGCCGCGCTGACGTCGTCCGACCCTGCAGCAGGCGCCGCCGCAGAGGCCACGACCGCTCCGGAACAGGCAACGCCTCCGGTTCCCGCGTCGCCGTCGCCGTCGACGGCGACGGCCTCCGCACCTGCCGTCGACACCGGTGGCACCGAGGCCGAGCGGTCGCCGACCGTGGGCAAGCGCCGCCTCGTGAGCTCGTCCCTCTTCGATCGCAAGGACCGCAGCAGGCCGACAGGCGCCGACCCCGCCGCAGAATCTGCGCCGGCGAGCCCCGGGCCGGCGACAGCGAACTCGGCGAGGCCGGAAGGCGAGGCGTCGGTCGCCGACCCCGTGCCGACCTCGACCCCGCGCGCCGCGGCCGCTCCCGCCGCACCGCTCCGGACGCCACCGATCCCGACCCCGGAGCCGCCGGGGGACGAGAGAGCCCCGCGCGCCGCGGCGGAGGATGAGCTCAGCTCGCCGGTGACGCAGGTCGCGCCGATCGACGACGACGGACAGGACATCCAGCCCGGCCCCGCGCGGCACCGCACGCCAGCACCTCACGCCTCCGCCCCGGCCATGGCCGGGAGCGATCTCGAGAACAGCGGTGCGTACGATGATCTCTTCGGCAAGACCGTGTTCCGTCGCATCGAAGATGCGGCGGTCCGCCCGGGTGAGGAGGACGACGAGGGCGCGGAGGCGGAGCCGGATACCGAGGCCGCGAGCCCGATCCCGACCACCTCACCCTCGAGCGCCGAGCCCGACCTCGAGGCCGGCCCGGATCCGGAACCCGCGCAGTCGTCCGCACCGAGCGAGTTCATCGACTGGGTTCCCGGCGTGGGCCGCACCGCCCCGGAGATCGCGCAGACCGCGGCACGACGGGCCTCCGCGCGACCAGCACCGGAGCCCGCGTATCCGCAGGTTCAGAGGGTGGAGCGCCCGCCTGCTCCGAACACCGGCTCCCGTCCGGCGCCGACCCGGCCTCCGATGCCGACGCAGCAGCCTGCACCGTATGAGCGGGCCGGCTGGTACCCGCCACCCGGCGGACCGATGAATACGGGGGCCGCCGGCCAGCAGGTCGGTGACCAGTCCCGCCCGGGCCAGCCACCGCACTACCCCCAGGGGCCGGTGAACCCGGGCGCCGCAGGTCATCACGTGGGCTTCCCAGGACCGCAGTCCACCCCTGCGCGCGGCGGCGACCCGAGGCACCACGTACCGGGCGGAGACGCCGGTCGGAACGCTCCGGCCCCGGGCTGGGGCGGCTCGCCGAATCCGCCACGTCCGCCGCAGTACGGCGCTGCGGATCCGCAGGACCTGCCCCGACAGCAGGGCACTCCCTCGCAGCAGGGAATGGTGCCGCGGCAGAACCTGCCACCGCAGCAGAGCATGGCACCGCAGCAGGACGGGCCTCCGCGGCAGAACCTGGCACCACAATCCCGGCAGGCCTCGGTCCCACTGGCCGGTGGCGCCGGTCGGAGCGCCAGCAACACCGTGTCGCTGCCCGGTCTCGTCTGTGCTGACGACCACCCGAACTCTCCCGAACGGGGGAGCTGCCGTGCCTGCGGGGCACCGCTGCAGGGCTCGCCGCGAACGGTCGCCCGCCCGCCCCTGGGCGTGGTGCTGATCTCGGGCGGTGAACGCTTCGTGCTGGACCGCACCGCGATCATCGGCCGTCGACCGCGGGCCTCCCGGGTCAGCGGGAACGACGTGCCGCAGCTGATCACGGTGCCCAGCCCGCAGCAGGACATCTCCCGCTCGCACGTCGAGCTGCGGCTGGAGGGCTGGCACGTGGTGGCGCTCGACCTCGGGACCACCAACGGCACCACGCTGTACCGGGAGGGGTTCGAGCCGGTCCGGCTGCGACCACGTGAAGGCATGGTCCTCTACGACGGCGACCTTCTGGACCTCGGGGATGACGTTCATCTGACATTCGGAGAGAGGGTATGAGCTCGAGACCTCCTTCCCGCCCTCCTCAGCTGCCCGGCTACGAGTACGAGCAGCTGCTGGGCTCCGGCGGATTCGCCGACGTGTTCCTGTACCGCCAGTTCCGCCCGCAGAGACGCGTGGCGATCAAGGTGCTGCTGTCCAACGTGCTCGACGAGTCGGTGCGGCGCCTGTTCGACGCCGAGGCCAACGTGATGGCCCAGATGTCGACCCATCCGTCGATCGTCACGATCCATCAGGCAGAGGTCTCCGATGACCATCGCCCGTACATCGTCATGGAGTACTGCCCGCGCCCGAACTACGGGCTCCGCTTCCGCAAGGAGCGGATCACCGTCGCCGAGGCGCTGCGAGTGGGCGTGCAGATCGCCGGCGCCGTCGAGACCGCCCACCGCGCCGGTATTCTCCACCGTGACATCAAGCCGGCGAACATCCTGGTCACGGACTACAGCCGGCCCGCACTGACTGACTTCGGGATCTCCATCGCCACCGGGCAGGGAGACGACGTCGAGGAATCCCAGGGGATGTCCATCCCGTGGTCGCCGCCGGAGTTCTTCGCGGACCCGCCGCGCGCGGACGTGCGCTCCGATGTGTTCTCCCTGGCCGCAACGATCTATTCGCTCCTGGCGGGCCAGACTCCGTTCGAGCGGCGAGGGCAGCGCAACACCGCGTCCGACCTCATCCACCGCATCTCGAGCGAGCCGCTGCAGCCACTGGACCGACCCGATGTGCCCGCGGAGCTGAACCGGCTGCTCTCGATCGCTATGGCGAAGGAGCAGATCGGACGGTACGACACCGCGCTGGCGTTCGGTCGGAGCCTGCAGCAGGTGGAGCTCTCGCTCTCCCTGCCCGTGACGCAGATGGATGTGCTCGACGATCGGGTCTCCGGGGTCGCGCACAGCGCCGAGGACGACGAGCTCGATATGCACACGCGGATCCGGAAGGTCGCGACCGTCGACCCGGACTCCGCGGGCGCCACCGGGCCCGGCACGAGAAGGCGCGTCGATCCCTATGCGGGAGTCGCACCCGCGCTGGGCTCGCCGTCCGGTCCGGGCCGACCCGTGGGTCCCGGCGGCTCGGGCGAGACAGCGGACTCGGTGGAATCGACCCTGCTGCGCCCGGCCGGCGGCGCCCTCGGTGCGCCCTCGACGGCGTCGCCCCACCCGGGCGTGGCCGGCGGCGAGGGGCAGAGTGAGGCGAAGCCGCCGACCCCGGCCTGGCCATTCGTCATCCTGGCTGCGGTGTTCGTCGTGGTGCTCGGCGTGGGCGCGAGCCTCGGGGTGCGACACCTCCTGGTCCCGGAACCGGATCCGATCGAGACCTCGCAGATCAACGTCCCCACCCAGAAGCCGAAGGCCCCCGGGGAGGCCACGAGCATCGACCTCCAGATCATCACCAGGGGTGAGGGGACGGAGCCCGGGATGGTGAGGGTCACCTGGGAGCCGCCGGAGGGCGCCGCGCAGGATGACTACTTTCAAGTCCGGTGGAAGGACGTGCCGGAGGGCTATGAGGCGAAGTATGGCGGTTGGCGGGAAGCCTATGGGCGCAATTCGATCACGCTGAAGATTCCTCCGAAGCTGCCGGAGCAGTGCATCGAGGTGCGGACGGTCAATCCCAACGGCCTCGCCAGTGCACCGGTGAAGAAATGTCTGCCCGCCGAGTGACGGGTACGGTGCATCCATGAGCGGCGGTAGTGACGACAGAGGGGACGACTGACGATGGCGTCGACGATTTCGGTCGAGTTCTGCGGGGAGTGGTGGCGCGTCGACGACGACGAGGAGCTGACCATCGGCCGGGAGGCCGACCTCACCATCGATGAGGACAATCCGTTCCTCCATCGGCGGTTCCTCACGATCGTCCAGGTCGAGTCGATGTGGTGGCTGGTCAACATCGGGTCGCGCCTGTCCGCCACGATCACCGATGGCTCCGGATCGATGCAGGCGTGGCTCGCGCCGGGAGCCCGGATACCTCTGGTCTTCGACGTGACCAAAGTGGTGTTCACCGCAGGTCCCACCACCTATGATCTCTCGGTCCATGCGGACTCCCCGGAGTTCGCACGCATCGCGGGACCGGACGATCCGGTGGGGGAGACCACCATGGGCTCGGTGCAGTTGACCCCGAGCCAGAAATTGCTGATCCTTGCTCTCGCTGAGCCGATGCTGGTGCGGGAGGGGTCCGGGATGAGCTCGGTGCCGACCTCGGCCCAGGCCTCGCAGCGGCTGGGCTGGCAGCTGACGAAGTTCAACCGGAAGCTGGACAACGTCTGCGACAAGCTCGACCGGCTCGGGGTGCGCGGGCTGCGGGGCGGTCCGGGCAAGCTCGCCAGCAACCGCCGGGCCCGCCTGGTCGAGCACGCGGTCTTCTCACGACTGGTCACCTCCGATGACCTGTCGCTGCTGGAGCAGTCAGAGGACTCGGACGACTGACACGTCCGCCCTCCCGTGGCGGACGCCCGGCATCGACCACCGCCGATCGGCGATCACTGACTGACGAACACTGACGGAACGGGCCGCCCCGGCGGGGCGCCCCAGCAGGCGGGCGAGGGGCCCGCCAGGGGGAGGAGCACCGATGCGCATCAAGCTCACGCTGCGCAGGCCCGAGGATCGGCTGACAGATCTGGAGGTCACCGCTGATGCCACGGCGACGGTCGCGGACGTCGCGAATGCGCTGTACGTGGCCGATCCGCTGCGCGGGGACAGCGAGGCGCCGGAAGGGCTCACCCTCCAGGTCCAGGATCCCGGCGCGGGTCCGGGCGCGAAGGGCGTGCGCTCGCTGGACCGTGAGATCGACCTGATCCAGGCCGGTCTGCGCTCCGGCAGCGTCGTCTCCATCGCTCGGTCATCGACCGAGTACGCCACCCGCTCGGAGTCGCGCGGTGCGGCCGTCGCCCTGCTCCGTGTGCTCTCCGGCCCCGAGGCGGGCCGGGAGTTCCCTCTGCCGTCCGGCTCGAGCGTCGTCGGGCGGGAGGGCGATCTGGACATCCGGATCGCCGACCCCATGCTCTCCAAGCGGCACGCCCGCATCAATGTCGGCGACTCGATCGAGATCGTGGACCTGCACTCCTCCAACGGTGTCGTGCTCGGCGGCGAGCAGGTGCAGCGGGCAGTGATCGGCCCCGCGGACACGGTCCTGATCGGCCAGACCACGTTCTCGGTGATCGCGCTGCACCGGCTCGGCGGGACTGCGCCGAGCTCGCCGGTGGTGGAGTTCAACCGCTCCCCGCGCGTGGTGCCGCGCTTCCCCTACCGGCCCCTGAAGGCGCCCACACCGCCCAAGGAGCCGCAGCCGCAG
>JAKDNE010000493.1 GCA_030451965.1 Brachybacterium sp.
ACCACCCCGTCCCTGAGCTGGATCGAGCAGATCGGGCCGAGCGAGCACCGCTTCGAGGAGATCCTCACCCCCGAGGCGATGACCTTCCTCGCCGCGCTGCACGACCGCTTCGCCGCCCGTCGCTCCCAGCTGCTGACCGCCCGGGCGATGCGACGCGAGGCGATCTCCGGCGGCGCGATGTTCGACTTCCTCCCCGAGACGGCCGCGATCCGGGACGATCCGACCTGGCGGGTGGCCGGCTCCGGTCCGGGCCTCGAGGACCGACGGGTGGAGATCACCGGCCCCACCGACCGGAAGATGACCGTCAACGCGATGAACTCCGGGGCGAACGTGTGGCTGGCCGACGGCGAGGACGCCCTCAGCCCCACCTGGTCCAACGTCATCGGCGGTCAGCTCAACCTGCACGACGCGATCCGTCGGCGGATCGACTTCGTCACCGATGAGGGCAAGGAGTACCGGCTGGGGGAGCAGACCCCCACCATCGTCTTCCGGCCCCGTGGCTGGCACCTGCCCGAGCAGCAGCTGCGATACCAGCGGGCCGACGGCCGCTCCTGCCGCGCCTCCGGCTCTCTGGTGGACGCCGGGCTGTACCTGTTCCACAACGCCCGCGAGCTGATCGCCCGCGGCGCCGGCCCCTACCTCTACCTCCCCAAGCTCGAGTCCCATCATGAGGCGCGGCTGTGGAACGAGGTGTTCACCGTCGCCGAGCAGCACCTGGGCCTGGAGCACGGCACCATCCGCGCCACCGTGCTCATCGAGACCCTGCCGGCGGCCTTCGAGATGGACGAGATCCTCTTCGAGCTGCGCGACCACTGCGCGGGGCTGAACGCCGGCCGCTGGGACTACCTGTTCTCCGTGATCAAGCAGTTCCGCGACCGGGGACGGAACCGGGTGCTGCCGGACCGCGGCCAGCTCACGATGACGGTGCCGTTCATGCGGGCCTACACCGAGCTTCTGGTGCGCACCTGCCACAGGCGTGGCGCGCACGCGATCGGCGGGATGAGCGCCTTCATCCCCGACCGCCGCGACCCCGCGGTCACCGAGAACGCCGTCGCGAAGGTCGGTGAGGACAAATCCCGGGAGGCGGCGGACGGGTTCGACGGCACCTGGGTCGCCCATCCCGACCTGATCCCCGCCGCCCGCGCCGAGTTCGACGCCGTGCTCGGACAGCGACCCCACCAGCTCGAGCGGCTGCGGGAAGACGTGCACGTCACCGCCGCGGACCTGCTGGACCTGCGGGTCGAGGGCGGGCGGATCACCACCGCCGGCATCCGCCAGAACATCCGGGTGGCGCTGCGCTACCTCGACTCCTGGCTGCAGGGGCAGGGAGCCGCGGCGATCGACAACCTGATGGAGGACGCCGCGACCGCCGAGATCTCCCGCTCCCAGCTGTGGCAGTGGATCAACCAGGGGATGCTCACCGAGGAGGGCATGCCGATCGTCAAGGAGCGGATCGAGTACTTCATCGACCGCTGCAGCGAGGAGCTCGCCGGCACGGCGGGGACCGCGGGCGGCAGAGGAAGCCGTATCCCCGAGGCGGCCGAGCTGTTGAAGGATGCGGTGCTCGGAGAGGAGTTCCCGGCCTTCCTCACCACCGCGGCCTACGAGCGCCACCTCCGCTGAGGCGCGGCCCTGGCCCGGGGGGCCGCGCCCGGCGGCCTCGGATTCTGCCGGTCCGACGACCTCTGCGGACAGTCGCACA
>JAKDNE010000494.1 GCA_030451965.1 Brachybacterium sp.
CTGCCGCGACGATCCTCGCCGTGACGCTGAAGGGCACTGCGGCGGAGGACGTGCCGGCCGCCTGAGCGACCGGCCGGGCCTCCCGGCGACGTGGCGGTCAGCAGGCTCCGGTCAGGGCGCGAAGGTAGCGGCGCGTGATCAGCTCCTGGACGAGCCGCGAGAGCGGGGCGCCGAGCCGGGCGTACCAGGTGGCGGGCCGGGAGACGATGTCGAGGTGGAAGCGGACGAGCCCGGCACCGGAACGGGTGAGGGTGAACTGCTCGATCCCGGACTCCGGGTGCCCGGGCAGGGTGCCATAGGCGAAGCCGGCGCGATCCGGTTCGTCGATCACCCGCAGCACGCGGCAGGGGGCGGTGAGGTGGAACGGCCCGCTGCCGAGCCGCAGCCGCACCTCGGTGCCCTCCCGCGGCGGGGTGTGGGTCGCGCTGACCTGAAGTCCCGCACGGCGGTGCACTGCCCAGGTGCGCAGGGCGGAGGCGGCCTGGTCGAAGTCGATCCCGGTGACCACGGTGCTGCGGTGGTCCCTGCGGTACCCGGCGGGCGGGTGCTCGAGGGCGTCGAGCGGTGCGGTGACCGCCTGCTCGAGCAGCGGAAGGCTGACGTAGTTGGTCGCGGTGCCCGAGCGGGAGGGCCGCAGGCGGTGGAGACTGGCGGCGAGCGGCGCCGGGAGGGCGTCGATGAGCGCGTCGAGCACGAGCATGCGCCGTATCTCGTGCGGCATCACGTCGCCCCAGGCGGAGTCGTGCCGGTCGATCGCCGGGCAGAGCGGGCGCGGCGTCCAGCCCTCGGCCCAGGGCTGCGCCGTGACCGTCACGTCGAGGTCTGTGTCCTCCTCACTGCTGCCACCCTCGGCGCCGAAGGAGGTGCGGTGGCTGGACCAGCCGGGAGTCAGCACTGTCTCGAAGGAGCCGTCGACGATCGAGAGGATCGTGCGGTCCAGCTCCTCGAGCAGGTCGCGGGAGCCGGAGTCGCAGGCATCGCAGCCGCAGTCCGGGGTGGTGCTGACCGGGACCGTCGGCTCCCCGATCCCGAGCACGAGCCCCATGACCAGGGCATCGCGCCCGGTGAGGTCGGTGCTGCCGGTCGCCGCATCCGGTGCAGTGCGGGCGAGGACCAGGGGCTGCGCGCCGGGCCGACGGGGGTGCAGCACGGTGGTGCGGTACCGGTCGACGTGCGGCTCGACGGCCCAGACGACCCCGGCATCATCGTCGGCGTCGGCGGCGTCGGCCCAGCCGCGGGCCGTGAGCACGCGTGTCCAGGCCTCGGCCCGGGCCCAGAGGATCCGGTACTTGCCGGGGTCCAGGCAGCGGCTGTACTCCTCCTCGCGACTATCGCGCAGCTCGCCAACGGCGGTGAGGTGCGGATCCTCCCAGCCGGGGCTGTCCTCGCCGGTCTCCGCGAAGGCCGTCTCGACCTCGTCGAGCAGCGTCACGAGCTCGTCGGAGAGGATCTGCGCGGCGAAACTCGGATCATCCTCGGCGGCCGAACACAGAGAGGCGTTCTGCTCGTGCCACCAGCGGGGTGCGAAGGGAGCGGTCATGACCAGGAACGTACCGCGTGCGGAGGCTCCCCTCCACCGCATTCTCGGTGCGGCGCGGGGCGGGTGGCGGGTCCGGCCACCAGATCCCTGTCTCAGGTGAGGAGTGAACGCTCCACAGCCGTTCACCCGTCATATGCGTCAGGAATCCGGTGGCGGCGG
>JAKDNE010000110.1 GCA_030451965.1 Brachybacterium sp.
AGCCCGACCCCGCCGGAGAGGTGCCGCCCGGACGAGCCTGAGGTGCGGGCCGGCTGCGGGGCACGGGGCGCGCGCTGCCGCCGGCGCGGGCCCGATGGCCGTGGGGGCGACGAGGACCGCCTGCGCGCGGGGAGCGGGGCGGCGGCTGATCGCTCACAGCTGTCTCCTTCCGGGCGCGGGGTCGTGCGGACGTAGGGGTCGGAGCCGTGTCATCCGGCACCTGCGCGCCCGCCGGGAGCAATTCCGGGGGCGCATGTAGCGTTCGCCAGGGTAGTCGTCACCCGGCTCGGCGTGCTGCCGCCGGGCGGCATGTCGGCCGGTGATCGGAGAACCTCCCGAGAACCTTCACACGGCGGCGGCAGGGTGGCGGGCCCCGTGGCGTCCGGCTCCGTACACTGTGGAGGCGCCGCCCGTGCGGCACGGATCAGCAGCAGGAGGCGCAGTGACTCATCCCGCACCCACCGGCGATCGGACGCCGGACCGAGGCGACGCCCACCCCGATGCGCTCACGCAGCGGGTGGTGGCCGTGGTCGTGACCTACAACCGTGAGGTGCTGCTGCAGCAGTGCCTCGACGGGCTCGCTGCGCAGGAGCGACGACCGGACGCGGTGGTGGTGATCGACAACTCCTCCACGGACGCCAGTGGCGCCGTTGCGGATGCGCACCCGCTGGCGGCGGATGTCGTCCACCTGCGGCGCAACGTCGGCGGGGCGGGCGGATTCGCCGCCGGCATCGCGCGTGCCCTCGTGCGCCACGACGCTGACTGGGTGTGGGTGATGGATGACGACACCGTCCCACGGCCGCAGGCTCTGTCCGAGCTGCTGCGCACTCTGGAGGCCTCGCCCGTGCGTCTCAGCGTGCTCAGCTCCCGGGCTGTGTGGACCGACGGTCGCGACCACCCGATGAACACCCAGCGCTCCCGCTGGGGTGCGAGCGCCCAGGAGAAGCGTGACGCCGCGCTGGCCGGCGGACGGCCCATCCGCACCGCCAGCTACGTCTCGGCGCTGCTGAACGGTCAGGACGTGCGCAGGCTGGGGCTGCCGTACGCGGACTACTTCATCTGGTCGGACGACTTCGAGCACACCGGCCGTCTCCTGCGGCACGGCCGTGGCCTCCAGGTGCCGGCGTCCGTCGTCGAACACCGCACCGTCGCCTTCGGGAACGCTCAGTCCGGGCCCGGGGCCCGTTTCTTCTACGACGTGCGCAACCGGCTCTGGGCGCTACTGCGCACCTCTTCCTTCACGCCGTCCGAGAAGCTCGTGCACGGTGGAGCGACGGGGCTCGGCTGGCTCCGGCTGCTGCTGCGCCATCGCGGCGGCCTGTTCGCCGTGGGCCTGCGCGGTCTGCTCGCGGCACTACGACGCGGACCGCGTCCCTCCGCCGTCGTCCTCGCGGCCGATGGCGAGGCCGCAGCGGACATCCGCGAGATCGAGCGGGTGGCCGGGCGGTGACTTCCGAGGACCCCTCGAGCTCGATGGTGGGGGAGCCCCCAGCATTCACGGTGCTCATGCCGCTGTGGCGTCGTGACCTGCCCGACCGGCTCGAACTCGCCCTGCGCACCGCCACAGTGGAGCAGCAGCATCGGCCCGACCTGCTGATCCTCACAGTGGACGGCCCGTTGCCGGCGGCGCTCGAGGCCGTCGTCGAGCGGGTCGAGCAGGGGGCGTTCGGGCCCGCACTGGTGCTGCGCCACGATGCTCACCGCGGAGTCGCCGCAGCCCTCCAGGACGGTCTCGAGTCCAGCCCGCACGACCTGGTGGCCCGGGCGGATGCGGACGACATCTGTCGCCCCGAACGTTTCGCGCTGCAGATCCCGCGGATGGAGGAGGAGGGGCTGGATCTGCTGGGCTCCTCGATGCGGGAATTCAGCGACCAGGTGCCGCCGGGAACCGGCCCCCTGCGCACCAGACCCCTCGGTCACGAGGAGATCGTGCGCTACCTGCCCCATCACAGCCCCTTCCACCACCCCACAGTGGTGCTGCGACGCTCTGTGGCGCTCGCGGTGGGCGGCTACCGGGATCTCGCCCTGCTCGAGGACTACTGGCTGTGGGAGCGGATGCTGCTCGGCGGCGCCCGGATGGGGAACCTGCCCGAGGTGCTGGTGGACTACCGCGTCGACGAGGAGCTGTTCGCCCGGCGCGGCGGAAGGCGCCTGTTCGCCAGCGACGTCCGCTTGCAGCGCCGGATGCTGCTGGACCGGGTGACCACCCCCGGCGGATTCCTGTGCAACCTCGCCCTCCGTGCGACCTATCGCTTCGTCCCCGGCTGGGCCCGGCGCGTGGGGTACCGCCGCTTCATCGAGCGGAGCGATACCGGGCACGGCCCCGCATGACGGCCGACACATCGTCGGGCGCGCCGCCTCTGCGACCCCCTGCGTTCACCCTGCTCGGTTACTGTGACCGAGTCCCCTGCGGACCTGCCGCACGCTTCGAAAGGACCACTCGTGTCGACTCCCGATCTCCTCATCGTCGGCTCCGGCCTGTTCGGTCTGACCATCGCCGAGCGCGCAGTCGCCGAGCACGGAGCGAAGGTGACCATCATCGACCGTCGACCGCACGTGGGTGGCAACGCCTACTCGGAGGCCGATGAGCAGACCGGCATCGAGGTCCACAAGTACGGTGCGCATCTCTTCCACACCTCGAACGAGCGGGTATGGGAGTACGTGAACCGGTTCACGGAATTCACCGGCTACCAGCACAAGGTGTACACGACCCACCAGGGCGTGGTGTACCCGATGCCGATCAACCTCGGCACCGTCAACCAATTCTTCTCTGCGGCGTACACACCCGACGAGGCGCGAGCCCTGATCGCGGAGCAGGCCGGGGAGTTCGCCGGCAAGGACCCCGAGAACCTCAACGACAAGGGCATCTCGCTGATCGGCCGCCCGCTGTACGAGGCGTTCATCAAGAACTACACCGGAAAGCAGTGGCAGACCGACCCCCGGGACCTGCCCGCCTCGATCATCTCGCGGCTGCCGGTGCGCTACACGTACAACAACCGGTATTTCAGCGACACCCACGAGGGGCTGCCGAAGCAGGGCTACACCGCGTGGCTCGAGCGGATGGCGGATCACCCGAACATCGATGTGCAGCTGGACACCGACTACTTCGACACCTCCCAGCCGCTGAACCGGGATGCGGTGCGCGGCACGCTCCCGGTGGTCTACACCGGCCCGATGGACCGCTACTTCGACTTCGAGCTCGGGGAGCTGGGCTGGCGCACCATCGACCTGGAGACCGAGCACCTGGACGTCGGCGACTTCCAGGGCACCTCGGTGATGAACTACGCCGACGTCGAGACCCCGTACACCCGCATCATCGAACCGCGCCACTTCCACCCCGAGCGCACCCACTACCCCTCGGACCGCACCGTCATCCAGCGTGAGTACTCCCGCTTCGCAGAGACCGGGGACGAGCCGTACTACCCGATCAACTCCGGCCGCGACCGCGAACGGGTGCTGGCCTACCGCGGGCTGGCCGAGGCCGAGCCCCGCACCCTGTTCGGGGGCAGACTCGGCACCTATCAGTACCTGGACATGCACATGGCCATCGGCTCGGCCCTGTCCATGGCCGACAACAAGCTGCCCGACCTGCTGCGCGCGTGACCCGAGCGCCCCGCCACCCGCAGCGGGACATCCGATGACGCCGACGAGGAGCATCATGAACGCCACCCCCGCCACTGCGACACCCCGAGAGGCCGCAGCTCCGGCCGAGGACGCTCCGCAGCGGCTGCTGCAGCGACTGATCCTTCCCTACGAGTCCTCCCCGGACGTCGTCCCGCTGTACATCGAGGCCGCCGACGCCCGCTCCGGCGCCACCGGCAGCGCCCTGGGCCTCGGCGGAGGCGCGGATCATGCCGACCGGGTCGGGCAGGAGGGCCAGCCCGCACAGGCGGCCACCCAGGCCCAGGTCGACATCAGCGAGCTCAGCGAGCGGCATGCAGTGGGGATCCCCGCGCGCAGCATGCGCTCCTTCGGCACCTACTTCAACGCCTTCCCGGCCAGCTACTGGCGCCGCTGGACCCCGGTGCGCGCCGTGCGCCTGACCATCCGCACCGCCGGCTCCGGCCACCTGGTGGTGATGCGCTCCACCGCTCGCGGGTCCCTGCAACGACAGGAATCGCGGACCATCTCCGGGGCGGGGGTCCAGGTCTTCGATCTCCCGCTGACCGCGTTCGGGGACGGCGGCTGGTACTGGTTCGATGCCTACGCCGGCTCCGAGGACCTCACGATCCTCGGTGCCGAATGGACCGCCGATGCCGACCTCGCCCGGACCGAAGGCAGCTTCTCCATCTCGATGACCACCATGAACAAGGTCGAGTACTGCCTGGACAACATCCGCACCGTCGCCGAGGACCCGGACCTGCGCGACCTGCTCGACGTCATGTATGTGATCGATCAGGGCGCTGATCGGCTGAACGACCATGCCGAAGAGCTCGCACCGCTGCAGGAGACCCTCGGCGCGCAGCTGAAGATCATCGAGCAGGGGAACATCGGTGGTTCCGGCGGCTTCTCCCGCGGCATGTACGAGACCGCCACCGAGGGCACCTCGACCTACGTCATCAACTGCGATGACGACATCGTCCTCGAACCGGAGTCGCTGATCCGGATGACGACCTTCGCGGACTTCGCGACCAGGCCGACCATCGTCGGCGCGCACATGTTCGACCTCAACAACCGCTCGGTGCTGCACACCTTCGGCGAGGTCGTCGATCCGTGGCGCATCCAGCCGGCCGTCGCGATCCCGGAGGGGACGACGGGGCACGACTTCGCCACGGAGCCGCTGCGCTCGACCCCATGGCTGCATCGTCGTGCGGATGTCGACTACAACGGCTGGTGGAGCTGCCTGATCCCCACCGAGACGGTGCGGGCCATCGGCCTGAGCCTGCCGGTGTTCATCAAATGGGACGACGCCGAGTACGGGCTGAGGGCGAAGAGGGCCGGCTACCCGACGGTCTCCCTGCCCGGCGCCGGCGTGTGGCACATGAGCTGGGTGGACAAGGACGACCTGGTGGGCTGGCAGGCCTACTTCCACGAGCGCAACCGGATCATCACGGCATTGCTGCACTCCCCGTACGCGCGCGGTGGCCGGGTGGTCAAGGAATCGCAGTTCATGGACGTCAAGCATCTGATCTCGATGCAGTACTACACCGAGGCGGGCCGGCTGATGGCGCAGAAGGACGTGCTCGATGGTCCCGGCGCCCTGCACCCCTCGATCGGCACCAAGCTGCCCGAGATCCGGGGGATGGCCGCGGAGTTCGACGACGCGGTCTCCAGGAAGGACCAGGACCTGTACCCGCGGGTCCATATCGACAGGCCGCCGCGGAAGGGCCGTCCGTTCACCGAGCCGCACCGGCTGATGCTCCCGGTATGGACGGTGAAGGTTCTCGTCAAGCAGCTGCTGAAGCCCACCGCCCCGCGGGCCGATGAGAACCCGCAGGCGGCGATCCCGCATCTGGACGCGAAGTGGTGGCGGCTGTCCGCCTACGACAGTGCGCTGGTCTCGAACGCGGAAGGCACTCAGGTGTCCTGGTACAAGCGTGACCCGCGGCAGGTTCGCGAGATGCTCGGTGAGGCGATCACCGCCCACGTCGAACTGCACCGTCGCTGGAACGAGCTGCGGGATCGCTACCGCGAGGCTCTGTCGCAGATCACGTCGTTCGAGGCCTGGGAGAAGACCTTCGTCGACAACCCGGCGCCCGTCCGTGCGCAGGATCGTGCCGAAGGCGCGGCCTCGGCGCTCGACATCGGAGGCTCCGGGGCGTGAGCACCGGCAGTTCCGGAGGCTCGGCGCGGCTGCCCACCCGCGCGGAGCAGGCCGAGGGATGGCGCGTTCCCGGACAGGACGCCGGGTGGCTGAACCCCTTCCGGGAGCGCTTCCTGCTGCAGCTGCTGGTGCGCAAGGAGCTGAGGGTGCGCTACCGCGGCAGCGCCCTGGGCATGCTGTGGAGCTACGTCAAGCCCGCCGTGCAGTTCCTCGTCTTCTACATCGCGCTCGGCGTGTTCCTGCAGCTGCAGCGCGACACCCCCGCCTATGCGGTGTACCTGTTCAGCGGCATCGTGGTGGTGAACCTCTTCGGCGAGGTGTTCGGCAACGCCACCCGCTCGATCACCGGCAACCAGGCGCTGGTCTCCAAGATCTACCTGCCCAGCGAACTGTTCCCCTGGGCGAGCATGATCGTGGCGCTGGTGCACTTCCTGCCCCAGCTGCTGGTGCTGCTGGTGGGGGCGCTGCTGTTCGGATGGCTGCCCTCGTTCACCTCGGCGCTCGCCTTCGTGCTGGGCCTGGTGATCCTGGTGGTCTTCACGATGGGTCTGGGCATGGTCACCGCGGCGCTGAACGCCGCCTTCCGCGACGTCGAGAACTTCGTGGACCTCATCGTCATGGTCGCCACCTGGCTCTCCCCGGTGCTGTACCGGATCTCGATGGTCGAGCAGGCGATCGGAGGGACCCTCTGGTGGTGGCTGTATCAGCTGAACCCGCTGACCATCGTGGTGGAGCTGTTCCACGTCGCGTTCTGGCGGTACTCCCCACCGGTGGTGCAGGGCGTCGCTGCAGATCCCACGCTCGCGGGCCCGGGCGAGCCCTTCGGCCTGTGGTGGGCCGGACTGCTGATCGCCGTCGCGACATTCATGCTGGGCACCGTCCTCTTCGAGCGCTCCAAGCGGCGCTTCGCCCAGGAGCTGTGAGAGGAGCTGTGCGATGAGCCCGAACATCGATTCCGTGCCTGAATCGGCCGCGATCCCCACCGAGCGCGAGATGGTCCGCATCGAGCACGTCACCAAGCAGTTCTCCCTGCGTCACGACCACTCCCTCAAGGAGCTGGTGTTCTCGGCGCTGAAGCGCAAGAAGCTCGCCGACAGCTTCCTGGCGCTCGAGGACGTGGACCTCACCGTGCATGCGGGGGAGACCGTGGGGCTGATCGGCTTCAACGGCTCGGGGAAGTCCACCCTGCTGAAGACCATCTCCGGGGTGCTCTACCCGGACGACGGACGGGTGCTGCTCCGCGGCCGCGTCGCGGGGCTGATCGAGGTGGGCGCCGGTTTCCATCCCGACCTCTCCGGGCGCGAGAACGTCTACCTCAACGGGGCGATCCTCGGCATGAGCCGACAGCAGATCGAGGAGAAGTTCGACGAGATCGTCGCCTTCAGCGAGATCGAGGAGTTCATCGACACCGACGTGAAGTACTACAGCTCGGGCATGTTCCTGCGCCTGGCCTTCGCCGTCGCCGTGCATACCGAACCGGACATCTTCCTGGTCGACGAGATCCTCTCGGTGGGCGACGAGCCGTTCCAGCGCAAGTGCCTCGAGCGCATCCGGGAGCTCCAGCAGGCCGGGCGCACCATGATCGTGGTCTCCCACGAGCTGGAGATGCTCGAGCGGCTGTGCACCCGCATCGTCGTCCTGCGCAGGGGCCGGGCGATCTTCGACGGTGACCCCACCGAGGCCGTCGCGACCCTGCGCGCCGGCTGAGACCGCTCGGGAGGCGTGATCGCGCGCGGCGCTCAACCCCGCGCGGTCACCCCCTCCTCCTGCGACTGGCGTTCGGTGACCACGGCGGAGGGGCCGACGATCCCGCCGCCCTGGAGCAGCGCCCCTAGGACCTGGGGGAGAGCGGCGAGCCCATCACCGTCCACCAGCAGGCGCGGGGGAGCGGCGGGCTCGCGCTGGGCGGGGGCGCCGGGCTGGGCGGCGGGCCCGCTCCCCGCCGGCCGGGCGCCGCCGAGCCGGTCGGAGCTCCCGCGCACCTCGGCCAGCCAGTCGTGGACCAGCGGGGGCAGCTCCGCGCTGAAGCGGGGCGCGAGCGAGACGGCGTCGAGGGCGAGCACCTCGTCCGCGGCGTCCGCCAGCGGTGAGTCCGGCCGGTCGGTGATCACCACCCGCGGCGCCTCGGGCCCGTGCGGAACCTCTGCGGAAGCCCCTGCCTCGCGCTCGAGCACCGTCACCGCAGCCCCCGATGCCCAGGACGCCAGTGCCAGTGCCAGCCGCTTCCAGTGCGGCGGGAGGTCCAGCACCACCTCGTCCCCGGGTGCGAGGTCGATCTCGTCGTGCAGGTGCCCGATGGACTTGATCACCCAGTTCGCCAGCACGTGGCCGGACAGCTCGATCCGTGCGGCCTCGCCGTACCAGGCGAGGGCGGGGCGCGGCCCCGTCTGCTCGAGGGCGCGCAGCAGCAGCGAGCCGGTCTGCGACGACGGGGTGACGGGGGTGCTCATGACGGCTCCTGGAGAGGGTCGGGAACGGAGATCTCGACCGCGATCTCCGGCAGGGGGTCACCGAGGGACTCCGCACCCAGCGCTGTACGGACCCGCTCGGCGAGCGTCGCGGCGTGGATCAGCGCGGCCGCGGAGGCATCGACGGCCTCCACCACGATATGCGGTGTCGGCCCGCCCGGGGAGAGCACCCGAGCGGACGCGGTCGACGGCTCCTGATCACTGCGAGGCACGGCCGCGACCATCAGCGCCCGATCGATCCGCTCCGCCGCCGGCTCAGGGGACATCCGAGCGATGGGCTCCTGCTCGGGGCCCAGCCCGAGCGCGACCCACACCGATTCGAGGCTGGGGCGCCGGAACCAGTCGTCCGCCCCGGTGCGCGAGAGCCGGCGGGCGGGGACGTCCAGCGTGGTGGCACCGGGCACCCCGCCCACCAGTGCGGCGGGAACCCCGCTGGACTTGCCCTTGACGAGATCCGCGGCGGCCGCGAGCTCGTCGGCGAGGTTCCGGACCGTGACGGTGAGGGGCCGGCCGTCGGCGTCCACCCCGCCGCGCAGATCCTGCAGTGCGGCGACTCCGGCCGCCCCGAGTGCGATGTCCCCCACACCGACCCGCCAGACGCGGGAGGAGGTGTCGGTCAGCAGCACCCCGAGATCCACCCCCAGCGCGGTGACCAGCGTCTCACGCAGCTGTCGTGCACAGGCATCGGGGTCCTCGGGCAGCAGCAGCGGCCCGTCCGGCGCGTTGGAGGAGTCCACGCCGGCCGCCGCCATCACCGGGCCCGAGGGGATCTGCACCACCGAGGTCACCACGTGGGTGTGCAGTCGTCGGGCGACGGTGCGCACCGCGATGTCCGCGACCGCCTGATCGCGCTGTGCAGGAGCGACGCGCAGTCCGAGGGCCTTGGAGACGACCTTGGTGGACAGGCACAGCACATCGCCGTCCCGCGGGGCCAGCGGTCTGAGCGCGGCACCCAGCTGGGCAGCCAGGTCGTCACCCTCGCGAATCTCGGTCAGACCGGTGACGGGCAGCACGCGCAGACC
>JAKDNE010000111.1 GCA_030451965.1 Brachybacterium sp.
GGACTTTCCGGAGTTCATCGCTCCGTACTTGAAATGCAGCTTGGCCATGCGGGTGCTCCGGAGCTCGGGGGAGGGGATCAGGTCGGGGGAGGAGGTCAGAAGGCGTCCAGGACGCTGGGCCGAGGACCGGCCAGCAGCGCGTCCAGGAAGGACTCGGCGGCGAGATCGGCGTCGGCGCGCAGGCCGAGACGGCGGGCATCAGCAAGAGTGCGGCCGCCGACGAGGAGGAGGGAGGCGGCGTGGATATCCAGCCGGCAGGTGCCCAGCACCTCCGCCGACCCCGCGCCCGCATGCACGTCCTCCTCCGCCGCAGTGATGGTGCCGTGGTGCGCAGAGACCAGGTACGTGCCCCCGGCCCGGCAGGTGCCCTCGGGGACCGTGCCGTCCTCGACGACGAGCCGGAGCGTGCCGTCCAGGGCGGCGGGAGCTCGGCGGGCGCGCAGGGTCGCGGCGGTGTCGATCACCCGCATCATCACCAGCGGCTCCGGTGACGGATCAGGCCGGCCGCCGCCGCCGGGCAGCACGTCCAGGACGGGGTCCTCGGTGCGCAGCCGCAGCCGGACCAGCTCGGTCACCGTGGACCACGAGCCCAGGGAGCGCAGCAGCGCCTCCCGGTCCGAGCGGGTGCGGCCGAAGAGCTCATGCACCTCGAGTCCGACGTCGTCCGCGGCGTCGGCGCGCCGTGTCCAGGAGACGTAGCCGTGCGCGGTGCCGGCACCGTCCTCGAGCAGCAGTGCGGACCAGGGATGAGCGGGCAGGGCCTCGGGGAACAGCGGCGGTTCGCGGCGCAGCATCAGGTTGTCACCCGCGGTCAGCTGGTGATGGAGCCGGTGCAGTCGCGGCATGGTCTCAGCGGTGACAGGCACGAGACGCCGGCCCGGGGCCGCCGGGATCCGCTGCAGATCCACCAGCGGCACGATCAGTGACCGTCCCCGCGCGACCACTTGGTAGCCGTACCGGCGGTAGATCGACGGATTCGAGGGATACAGCATCGACAGCTCCATCCCCTCGGAGCGGCAGCGAGCGATGACGGCGGTGAGCAGCGTCCCGAACAGTCCCTCCCCGCGATACGCAGGGTGGACCGCGAGCCCCGCGACACCTCCGCTGCGAGCCACGCCACCACCCAGCGCCACCTGGTCGTGGCGGATCCTGGCGCCCGCGGCGATCACCCCGCGTGGTCCTCCCGACACAGTGGAGGCATCGATGCCCAGCGGTATCTGACCTGGGGAGAAGTCCTGTGGAGCGTCCGCGGAGGTCGGGTCGGCACCTCCGCCGAAAGCGCCGGAGGCCATGGTCCGATAGCTGACGAAGTCCGCGGCGGTGAGATCTCGAACGGGCATGCGGGAGAGTCTAGGGCGCGGGCTGTTGCATACTGACCACGCCTGTCCAGCCAGAGGAGATGTCGTGAGCCCACGCCGTGATCGCCCGTCCACGGATGCGCCGCGCAACGGTGCCCGCAAGCCCTACACTCGGCCCAGCAGTGCGCATCGCACCGCCCGCGAGAAGCTCTCCAAGCGCCTCACGGCGGGGGATCCGCGCAGCGACCAGCACCCACGCAGGCGGATCCCGGTGGGGCTGTCCACCTCCTCCGTCTTCCCCGCCGGTGTCGAGGAGGCCTTCCGTCTCGCCCACGAGATCGGGTACGACGGCATGGAGGTGATGGTCTCCTACCCCAAGGACAGCCAGGACCCCGAGCTCCTGCGCGAATACTCCGAGCGCTACGAGCTGCCGATCCTCTCGCTCCACGCCCCCACCCTGTTCTTCCTGCAGGGCCTGTGGGGCCGTGATGCGTGGGTGAAGATCGAGCGCACCATCGAGATCGCCAAGGAGCTCGGGGTTCCCACGATCGTGGCGCATCCCCCGTTCCGCTGGCAGGGGAAGTACGCGCACGGCTTCGTCGAGGGCGTGGCCGCGCTCGAGGAGGAGCACGGGATCGCGATCGCGGTCGAGAACATGTACCCGTGGCGCCTCGGGGTGCGGGAGCTGCTGAACTACTTCCCCGACCACGATCCGACGGATGAGGACTACGCCCACGTCACCGTCGACCTCTCGCATGCCGCGACCGCGGGCGACGACGCGCTGGAGATGATCGAGCGGCTCGGTGACCGCCTCACCCACCTGCACCTGACGGACGGCTCCGGGAAGACCACCAAGGACGAGCATCTGCCGCCCGGCGAGGGCAACCAGCCCTGCGCCGAGGTGCTGCGGCGCCTCGCCAACCGCGGCTGGGAGGGATCGGTGCTGCTCGAGGTCACCACCAGCAGCAATGCCGAGGCCCGCGAGCGCACGCTGCGCCAGAGCCTCGCCTTCGCCCGCCACCATCTCGGCCATCATTTGGACGGCGATGATGACTGGGACGAGAGCTGGAACGACTCCGGGGGCGGCGAGGGAGACGTGGGATCCACCACGCCATGAGGGACTCCCCAGGTGCAGGTGTGACAATGACGGACGCATGCGTCGGGCCCGTCCCGGCCGCCATGCGACGACGACAGCCACACGGAACGACGAGGTAGCGCACGCTGATGGGGAACGGGAACACAGGGATCGTCCACAGGAATACCAGCCTGCTCGCGGTCGAGATGAGCCTCCCGCAGGTCACGGTGACCTCGGACGAGATCGACGAGATGCTGTCCCCGGCCCGCAAGCGGCTGCGGCTGCCCAAGGGTGTGCTGCAGCGCGTGGCCGGCGTCTACGAGCGCCGCTGGTGGCGCGACCAGGACAACGGCTGGAAGCAGGGGGTCGTGCTCGCCGCCGAGCGCGCCATGGCCAAGGCCGGCATCATGCGCGACCAGGTCGGCCTGCTGATCAACGCCTCCGTCTCCCGCCAGCACCTGGAGCCGGCCGTGTCCACCGGGATCCACCACTCCCTGGGCATGCCCCCCAGCTGCATGAACTTCGACATCACCAACGCCTGCCTCGGCTTCGTCAACGCGATGACGATGGCCGCGAGCATGATCGACTCCGGGCAGATCCAGTACGCCCTGGTCGTCGGTGCGGAGGATGTCGAGGAGGTCCAGCGCGGCACCATCGACCGCCTGAACTCCAAGACCTCGACCCGCGCGGACTTCAACAACCAGTTCGCGTCCCTGACCCTGGGATCCGGCGCCGCCGCCGCTGTCCTCGGCCCCACCGACGCGCACCCCGAGGGCCACCGGCTGAAGCACACCCAGGCCCGCGCCGGCACCGAGCACCACGAACTGTGCGTGGCGAACATGCAGGACATGCGCACCGACTCCGCGGGGCTGCTCGAGAACGGCATCCAGCTCATCCTGGACACCTGGAAGGGTGCCAACGAGGCCGGGTTCGACTTCAAGAACCTCGACCTCGTCATCCCGCACCAGGTATCGACGGTCTATATCCGCAACTTCTCGAAGATCACGGGAGTGGGGATGGAGCGCATCCCGGTCACCCTCGCGGACTGGGGAAACGTCGCCGCCGAGGCGGTGCCGATGACGCTCGCGCACATCCAGGACGACGTCGAGCGCGGCCAGCGCGTGCTGCTGATGGGTGTCGGCTCGGGACTGAACACGGCGATGATGGAGGTCGAGTGGTGAACACCACCCGCAGCACAGGACGCCGTCGGGCGATGTCTTCCGAACTCCCCGATATCCCGGACCTGCCCGGAGTGGATCCCCGCCTCCACCGCACCCTCGAGGTCCGCGACCACACCGGCGAGCCGAGGCGCTGGCACCTGCTGGATTCCGGTCCGCTGCTCGCCGAGCGCGGCATCACCCCCCGCGGCACCCTGCTGGCCGTCCACGGCAACCCCACCTACTCGTTCCTCTTCCGCTCCCTGGTGCGGGAGGACATCCCCTGGCGCCTGATCGCGGTCGACCAGCTCGAGATGGGCTATTCCGAGCGCACCGGGCTGAAGCGCCGTTATCAGGACCGCATCACCGATCTCTCGCTGCTCACCGACGCGCTGTCCCTGCGCGGCCCGGTGGTGACCGTCGGCCACGACTGGGGCGGACTGATCTCCGCCGGCTGGGCGCTGGACAACCGCCACGACCTGGCGGGGATGATCCTCACCAACACCGGGGTGCACCAGAAGCTCGAGGAAGCACTGCCCAAGGCGCTGCAGCTGGCGACTGCGCCATGGTTCCGCACGCCCTCGACATCGGTGACCGACGCCTTCCTGCGCACCACCCTGTCCCTGTCGAAGCCGTCGCTGCCGCGTGAGGTCCAGGACGCCTACCTCGCCCCGTACCGGGGTCGTGCCCGCCGCCGGGGCATCGACCAGTTCGTCGCCGACATCCCGGCCGGTGCGGAGCACCCCTCCCGCGCCACTCTCGAGCGGGTTGCGGGCGGCATCACGGAGCTCGGCGTCCCCACCCTCCTCGCCTGGGGCCCGCGGGACATCACCTTCTCCGACCGCTTCCTGCGCGATCTCATCCAGCGGGTCCCGCACGCCGATGTGCACCGCTTCGAGGGCGCTTCTCACCTGGTGTGGGAGGACGCCGACGTCGCCGGACTGGTCGCCGACTGGCTGGAGACCACCTTCGGCACCGCCGAGCAGCCGCGCACCGCAGCCCCCGAGTGGCGACCGGTCTCCGCCTATGCCGAGCAGGCGCCGGAGCGGCATATCGGCGCGCCGATCGCCGAGCTGGCGAACGATCCGCGCCACGCCCATCGCGCCGCCGTGGTGGAGCTGGACGGCGAGGACGGCGAGAGCCGGGAGATCTCCTGGTCACTGCTGAACCGTCGCGTCGACGACATCGCTGCGGGTCTCCTCGCCCACGGGGTGAAGCCCGGGGACCGGGTCAGTCTGCTGATCACCCCCGGCGCAGACCTCACCGGCGTGCTCTATGCCTGCTTCCGGATCGGCGCCGTCGCAGTGGTCGCCGACGCGGGACTGGGCCTGCCCGGTCTCACCCGCGCCACGATCGGCTCCCACCCCGACTGGTTCATCGGCATCGAGCGCGCCCTGGTCGGCGCCCGGGCGCTGGGCTGGCCCGGCCGCCGTCTGTCCGTCCAGCAGCTGCCGACCGTCGATCGGGCGGCCCTCGGCGTGGAGACGTCGATCGCCGAGCTCGCCCGCTCCGGGGCGATGATGCGGGAGCTCGGTGCGCCGCTGAACGCGCCCTGGCCCGAGCCCGACGCGGACGCCGCGATCCTGTTCACCTCCGGCTCGACCGGTCCCGCCAAGGGCGCGGTGCTCACCCATCGCCAGCTGGGAGCCATGTTCACCGCGGTGGGGGACACCCTGGACCTGGCCCCGGAGCGCGGGCTCGTCGCCGGTTTCGCCACCTTCGCGCTGCTGGGCCCGGCCCTCGGAGCACCGACGGTGGTGCCGGACATGGACATCATGCGTCCGGGGGACCTCACCGCCCCTGCCCTGGCGGCGGCGATCGCAGCCCTGGGCAGTCCGGCCGTGTTCACCGCTCCTGCGGCGCTGCGCAACATCATCGACACCGCCGACCAGCTCGACGAGGACGGCCGTGCCGCGATGGCCCAGGCGGCGAGCTTCTTCTCCGCCGGCGCGCCGATCCCCGCACATCTGCTGCGCGAGCTGCGCACCCTGATGCCCAGCGCGCGGGCACTGACCCCGTACGGCATGACCGAGTGCCTGGCCGTGGCAGCGATCGACCTCGACGGCATCGATGCGGCGGGCGAGGGCTCCGGCGTGTGCGTCGGTCGTCCGGTGCCGCGGGTCGATATCGCGATCGCCGTGATGGACGAGCTGGGGACCACCGCGGGCGAGATCACGCACGACACCGACGTGATCGGTGAGATCCTCGTGCGCGCCCCGCATGTTCGTGACCGGTACCTGATGCTCTGGGGCACCACCCACACCGCGATGCGCTTTACGGGCTGGCATGCCACGGGCGACGTCGGCCACCTCGATCAGGACGGCCGGCTGTGGGTCGAGGGTCGTGCGGCCCACGTGCTCGCCACGGCCTCCGGACTGCTCACCCCGGTCCAGGTCGAGGAGGCCGCGGAGTCCGTGCCCACGGTGCGCCGTGCCGGTGCCGCCGTCGTCGGCCCCCGCGGCACCCAGCAGGTGGTGGTGATCCTCGAGACCGAGGACGGCTACCGTCCCGGCAAGCCCGGTCGCCCCCGCCCCGCCGAGCCCTCCCTGCAGGAGGCCGTGCGCCGCGCCGTGCGGGACCGCTCCGGGGCCGAGGTGGTCGCGGTCTTCACCACCAGCGCGCTGCCCACCGACATCCGTCACAACTCCAAGATCGACCGGGCGGCGTTGTCACGCTGGTCCGCGCAGACCCTCGCCGGCGAGCGGGCGGAGGCGCTGTGAGTGCGCCGACGGTCCTGGTCACCGGGGCCTCCGGAATGCTCGGCGGGGCGGTCGCGACCGCATTGCGGGACCGTGGCGCGACGGTGCGCGCCTTCCAGCGCCGCCCCGCCGGGATCGACGGGGTCCAGGATGTCACCGGCTCCCTCACCGAGAGTGAGGACGTACGCCGAGCCGTCCATGGCGCCGATGCGGTGATCCACCTCGCCGCGAAGGTGTCCATCTCCGGGCCCGAGCACGAGTACCGGGCGATCAACATCGAGGGCACCCGGCATGTGGTCGATGCGCTGCGTGCCCAGGGCGGGGGAGCACTGGTGAACGTCTCCTCGCCGTCCGTCGCCCACCTGGGCAGAGCGATCGTCGGTGCGGACGCCACCGCCGCCGACCCCTCGAAGGCCCGCGGCCCCTATGCCCGCACCAAGGCCGCGGCCGAGCTGCTGGCGATGGGCGCGGACGGCACTGATGGTCTGCGCGTCACCTCGATCCGCCCCCACGTGGTGTGGGGGCCCGGGGACACCCAGCTGGTGGGCCGCATCGTCGATCGTGCCCGCCGCGGCCGGTTGCCGCTGCTGGACGACGGCATGGCGCTGATCGACACCACCTACGTCACCAACGCGGCGGAGGCGATACTCGCCGGTCTCGACCGGATCGAGGACGTGCACGGAGAGAGCTTCGTGGTCTCCAACGGCGAGCCTCGCACGGTCCGCGACGTGTTCGCCGGCTGGTGCGAGGCCGCCGGGGTCCCGGCACCGACCCTGCGGGTCCCGGGCTCCGCGGCCCGATTCGCGGGTCGCGTGATCGAACGGATCTGGGAGAAGCGCCCCGGCCACGACGAGCCGCCGATGACGGAGTTCCTCGCCGAGCAGATGTCCACGGCGCACTGGTTCGATCAGCGCCGCACCCGCGAGCGGCTGCACTGGACGCCCGGGGTGAGCATGGACGAGGGCAATGCGCTCCTGGCGGCCTGGTACCGCGAGCACCCCATCCACTGAATCCCGCTGTCGACGTCCCGTCCCCCGCACGGAAGAGCACGGTCACCTCATGAACGAGAAACCCACCACGGATCGTGCAGAGACGGATGCTGCGGACGATGAGGCGTCGCTGCTGGCCGAGATCGACGCCGAGCTGGCCGCCGAACGCTCCGCGAAGACCCGCGCCGGGCAGCGGGTGACAGGATTGGTGCTGCTGATCGGTGCGCTGGTCGGCTGGATCGGCTCGCTCGAGCTGCAGGTCGGCAAGGAGTTCCTGCTCGCCCACCCCGGCGCCAGCCTGGCCTGTGATGTGAACCCCTTCATCTCCTGCGGCAACGTGATGATGACCTGGCAGTCCTCTGCGCTGGGGATCCCGAACATGGCGATCGGGCTCGGCGGCTTCGCGATCATGGGCGCGATCGGCGCGCTGATGGCCTCCGGGGCGCAGCTGCCCACCTGGTTCCGCTGGGCCCGGCTGGGTGGGATGGCCTTCGCGTTCGGGTACGTGCACTTCCTGGCGATCTCCACGATCTTCGTGATCGGCGCGCTGTGCCCCTGGTGCATGGTGATCTGGACGGTCACGGCCCCGATGTTCTTCGCCACCCTGGCCCACACCATCGAGAGCGGGGACCTGCGACCGCCGGCGCCGCTGGCGAGCCTGCTGCGCCGCTGGGTGGTGCTGACGCTGCTGTGGTACCTGCTGGTCATCGTCGTGATCGCGCTTGCCTTCCGGCAGCAGTGGCTGGTGATGCTGGGCCTGTCCTGAGCGACGTGCTGTGAGCCGGCGCGCGGCAGGAGCTCGACGGGGAAGGCGAGCCCGACCGGTCCTCCCCAGCGCATGGTCATCCCCAACCAGGAGCCGTCCGTAGAGGTGGACATCATCGGCGACCTAGCTTCGCCGGTATGGGAGCACACACCGGATCCGAGGGGCCGCGGCGCGGTCGTGCCGGGAAGCACCGCCGGTCCGGTCAGGCGCTGATCGCGCGGCGGGACCACTCCGCACCGCAGCGGACGCGTCGTCTGACCTTGCCAGCGCCGTCGCCGTCGGCGCTGGTGGGCCTCGCGGTGCTGGTGCTGATCGCGGTCGGGGTCGTGCATCTGTCAGGGTCGGGGTCCGCCGTACCGCTGGAGCCGGCACCGACAGTCCACGAGCAGGGTGTCGGGCCTGCGTCGTCGGAGACGGTCTCGGCGGCCCCGAGCGATGCCGCGGCCGCTGGCTCGACACCCGGCCCGACGTCCAACCCGTCGGAGACCGCAGCCACCGGCCCTTCCGAGATCGTCGTCCACGTCTCCGGTGCGGTGGCGGCACCGGGTGTGGTGCAGCTGTCGGGTGATGCCCGGGTGGACGACGCGCTGCGTGCCGCCGGCGGTGCGACGGACGATGCCGACCTCTCGGTGGTGAACCTGGCCCGTCCTCTCGCGGACGGCGAGCAGATCCACGTCCCGGTGCCGGGGGAGGCTCCCCGGGATCGACCGGCCGCAGAGCCCGATTCCGTGGGTGGGCTCGAAGAGCCCAGCGGCGGGGCACTGATCGACCTGAACTCTGCGGGCCCTGCCGAGCTCGAGGAGCTGCCCGGGGTGGGACCGGCGATCGCCCAGCGCATCCTCGAGCATCGGGAGAAGAACGGCCCCTTCCACGCGGTGGACGGATTGCTGGAGGTCTCCGGGATCGGACCCTCCACCCTCGAGGAGATCCGCGGGCGGGCGACCGTATGACCCGCGCCGACCTGCGCCTGCTGCCCGGTGCGACCTGCGTGTGGGCGCTGGCGGTGCTCGGCATCACTGCAGGGACCGCGGCGGCCGTCGCTGGTGGAGCCGTGCTGGTCGCCCTCGCCCTGAGCGCGGTCACGCTGACCGGTTCACCACATGCGGCGCGGAGCGTCTTCGCCCATCTGGGCATCGTGGTGCTGGCCGGGGTGCTGCTGTTCCCTGCCCTGGAGCGGCACGGCAGCACCGACGACGCCCTCGAGCAGGCGGAGCAGCGGGGACTGATCGTGGAGCTCACCATCGTCGCGGCTGCGGACCCCGCACCG
>JAKDNE010000112.1 GCA_030451965.1 Brachybacterium sp.
GAACCAGCCGGAGGTGACGAAGCCGGCGAAGACCGAGACCATGATCAGCGCGGCGTCGTCGTCATCGAGCAGATCGGGGATCTCGCGCACGCCGCGAGCACCGACGACATGCTCGTCGAGCGCCTCGACGCGCTGCTCGAGGCCGAGGCCACGGTGATCGTCGGCTCCCGCAAGGACCACCCCATCGACGCCGAACGCCGCCTGCACGGTGCGCTGCGCGCCCCTGACCGCCTGCTCGCCCTGTCCGTCCAGCGCTCCACCGCCTCGACCCTCGAAGGAGCCCACGCATGAACCGCCTGTCGCACCCCCGCACCCTCATCGTCGTCCTGGTGCTGCCGCTGCTGGTGGTCGGGCTCGGCATGTGGGCCCTCAGCGGCCGCGTGGACCGCCTCGACACCGTGCCCGCGGCCGTGGTGAACCTCGATGAGGGCGCCGAGATCGAGAACGCCGACGGCGAGGTCCAGACCGTGCCCTTCGGCCGGCTGCTGGCGGGAGCCCTGACCCAGCCCGGCACCGTCGACGGGCAGGACACCCCGGAGACCACCGGTTTCGACTGGGGACTGACCAGCATGGACGACGCCGAGCAGGGCCTGCAGGACGGCAGCTACTCCGCCGTCGTGGTGATCCCGGAGGACTTCTCGGAGCATCTGGCCACCATCGGCACCCCGGAGGCCTCCCAGGCGATCCTCGAGGTCACCACCAACGACGCCAGCGGCCAGATCAACACCCTGGTGGGCACCGCGGTCGCCGAGGCCTCCGCCTCCACCGTCGGCGGGCAGATGGCCGAGCAGTACCTGAACGGCCTCTACCTCGGCTTCAACGACCTCCATGACGGCTTCTCGGACTCCGCGGACGGCGCGCGCGAGCTCGCCGACGGCACCTCGGACCTCGACGACGGGGCGGGCGAACTCGCCGACGGCTCCCGCACCCTCGCCGAGGGCACGAGCGACGCGGCCGAGGGGGCGCGGAGCTTCTCCGGCGGAGTGTGGACCTTCGCCGACGGCACCTGGCAGGTCGCCGACGGATCACGCACGCTCGCCGAGGGTCTGGACGACCTGGCCACCGGCAGCGAAGACCTCGCCGACGGCGCCAACGGGCTCCAGCAGGGCATGCGCGGCACGGACGGACAGCCGGGCCTGCTCGACGGGGCGCGGCAGCTCGCCACGGGCGTCGAGGGCGACGGCACCGCCCAGAACCCGGGTCTGGTCGCCGGTGCTGATCAGCTCGCCACCGGTCTCGAGCAGTTCTCCGGCGGTGTCGCCCAGACCGACGCCGCCGTCACCGGGGACGGCACCGCCGAGAACCCCGGCCTGGCCCCCACCGCGCAGCAGGTCGCCGAGGGCACCGCCGAGCTCGGTCAGGGAGCGCAGCAAGCCGCCGACGGGCTGGCCGGCACCCCCGAGCAGCCCGGCCTCGCCCAGGGCGCCGAGGGCGTGGTCGGGTACTCCGAGGGAGTCTCCACTGTCCTGGAGGGTGACGGCACTGCCGCGAACCCTGGGATGAACGCCCTGCTCGAGGGCAGCGGCACCGCCGAGGACCCGGGCATGACGGCGCTGGCCGATTCGATGGGGCAGTCCGCCTGCGATCTTGCCGAGCGCTACCCCGATGACCCCCAGGCTCAGGGTCTGTGCCAGCAGTCCCAGGGGATGTCCGGGTACGTCGACGGCATGGACGGATACGCGGAGGGTCTCGACACGATCGTCAGCGGCGACGGCACCGCGCAGAATCCCGGGCTGACCGCCACCGCCCAGGGCGTGGGCCAGGGCGCGACCGACGCCGCGGACGGTGTCCAGCAGATCGCCGACGGCATCAACGGCACCGATCAGCAGTCCGGCCTGGTCCAGGGCACCCAGGGCCTGGTCACCTACTCCGAGGGCATCGAGACCGCCTTCACCGGGGACGGCACTGCGGCGAACCCCGGCCTCACCGCCTCGGCCGAGCAGCTCGCCACGGGTGCACGCTCCAGCGCCGACGGCGCCGGAGAGCTGGTGACCGGGGTGACCGGGCTGCGCGACGGCCTGGTGCAGTACGCCGACGGCGTGGATCAGCTCGCCGAGGGCGCCGACCAGCTGGCCGAGGGCGCTCGCGCCAGTGCCGAGGGTGCAGGAGACCTCGCCGACGGCACCGGTGAGCTGGCCGAGGGTGCGGACGATCTCGGCACCGGCGCGGACCAGCTGGCCGACGGCACCGAGGACCTCGCCGAGGGCACCTCTGACCTGGCCGACGGCACCGATGACCTCGCCGAGGGCACCGATCAGCTCGCCGAGGGCAGCGACGAGCTGGCCGAGGGGCTGCGCGAGGGCGCCGACTCCGTGCCGACCTACACCGAGTCGGAGCGCGCCCGGATGGGCGAGATGGCCGCCGCCCCCGTCGGGACCGAGGCGGAGCGGCAGAACGAGGCCAACGGCGCTGACACCGCAACCTTCCCCTTCGTCACCGGGCTCGCACTGTGGCTGGGTGCCTTCGGAACCTTCCTGCTGCTGCCGGGGCTGCGGCGCCGACTGCTGGACCGGGCGCTGCCGATGTGGCAGGTGGTGCTGCGCTCCCTGGCCCCCGCACTGCTGATCTCCGTGGTGCAGACCGTCGCGGTGCTGGCGGTGCTCACCGCCATCGGCATCGCGCCGGTCTCCCCGCTCGCCGTGGGCGTGGTGACTCTGGCCGGTGCGGTGATGTTCGCAGCCCTGCACCAGGGCCTGCTGACGGTGCTCGGTGCGCGCATCGGACGGATCGCCTCGATCGTGCTGATGGTGCTGCAGGTGGTGACGCTGGTGGGGATCCTGCCGGTGGAGACCGCACCGGAGCTGCTGCAGTCGCTCAGCTCCCTGATGCCGCTGTCGATCGTCACCCAGGGGCTGGTGCATGCCTCGCTCGGCGGCACCCTGGTCAGCACTACCAGCACCCTGCTGGCGATCCTCGCCTGGACGGCGGTCTCGCTGGTGCTGACCCTGGTGGCCTCCCGCCGGGCGCGGCTGGCGGATCGCTCCGAGCATGTGGGAGCCCGACCGGTCCCGGCGATGGCCTGAGCCACCTGGTCACTGGAAGTCCCTGGACCGGCCCGCCGCGGCCAGGTCCAGGGACGTCACCTCGTCGGCGACCAGGTTCACCGCCCCGCTGCGGTTCTCCACGATGCCGCGCAGCACGATCGCCCGGGCGGTGCGCAGCACGGCCCGGTGCCGCACCCAGAACCCCTGGGAGCAGACGACGTTGAGGATCCCGGTCTCGTCCTCGAGGCTGAGGAAGGTGACGTTCCCGGCCGTGGCCGGACGCTGGCGATGGGTGATCACCCCGGCCACCCGGATCCGGGTGGAGTCCTCCACCTCCCGGGTGCCGGCGATCGAGAGCACCCCGTCGGCCGCCAGCTGCTCCCGCACCAGCGCCATCGGGTGCTCGTCCAGGGTGATGCCGGTGGCCCAGGCGTCGGCGGTGGCGAGCTCCGCATCGCTCATCCCCGGCAGCATCGGCGCCTGCGCGCCGACGGCGAGATGGGGCAGGGTGCCCGGGGACTCCTGGGCGGCGGCTCCCGCAGCCCACAGCGCCTGCCGGCGCGTGCTCGCCAACGCGTCCAGCGCCCCGGCGGTGGCCAGCGCCTCGAGCTGACGAGCGGTCAGCCGCACCCGTCGGGCGAGGTCCGGGACGGAGCCGAACGCCCCGCCGCGCTCCCGCTCCCCCACGATCTTCTCGGCGGTCCCGGTGCTGATCCCCCGCACCTGGTCCAGGCCCAGCCGGATCGCGGGCCCGGCCGCGGCGGTCTGCCCCTGGACCTGCTCCCGCGGCGGATCCACCCGGTACCCGTGATGGTCCTCGTCGGTCTCCAGATCCGTGCGGGCCCGGCTTCTGAGCACATCGGGTCCGCGGGTGAGCACACCGTGACGACGGGCATCGGAGACCAGCGACTGCGGGGAGTAGAAGCCCATCGGCTGGGAGCGCAGCAGCGCCGCGGTGAACGCGGCCGGGTAGTGGCACTTCAGGTACGAGCTCGCGTAGACCAGGTACGCGAAGGAATAGGCGTGGGACTCGGGGAAGCCGTAGTTGGCGAAGGCGAGCAGCTTGCGGTGGACCGCATCGGCGTCCTCCCCCACGATGCCGTGCCTCGCCATCCCCTCGAACAGGGCGTCGGAGAGCTCGAGCATCTTCTGGGTGGAGCGCTTGGAGCCCATCGCGCGGCGCAGCTGGTCGGCCTGGGCGGGGGTGAAGTCGGCGACGTCGACCACCATCTGCATCAGCTGCTCCTGGAACAGCGGGATCCCGAGCGTGCGACCGAGCGACTTCTCCAGCCGCGGATGGAGGAAGGTGACCGCCTCCTCCTTGTTCCGGCGCCGGATGTAGGGGTGCACCGAACCGCCCTGGATAGGTCCGGGACGGATCAGCGCCACCTCCACCACCAGGTCGTAGAACACCCGGGGCCGCAGCCGGGGCAGGGTGGAGATCTGCGCGCGGGACTCCACCTGGAACACGCCCACGCTGTCGCCCTCGCACAGCATGTCGTAGACCGCGGTGTCCTCCTGCGGCAGGGTGCGCAGCTCGAAGTGCTGGCCGTGATGCTCGCCGATGATCCGCAGCGCATGGTCCAGCGCCGTGAGCATCCCCAGCCCCAGCAGATCGAACTTCACCAGTCCCGCGTCGGCGCAGTCGTCCTTGTCCCACTGCAGCACGGACCGGTCTGCCATCGCGGCCCACTGCACCGGGCACACCTCGATCACCGGGCGGTCCGCGAGCACCATCCCGCCGGAGTGGATGCCCAGATGCCGCGGAGCATCCCGCAGCTGATGGGCGAGGGCCACGACATCGCCCGGAACATCGGCGTCGGCGAGCGAGGAGAAGGAGCGCTCGATCCGCTTGGCGAACGCGTCCTGCGCACCGGGGTCGTAGCCGAGCGCCCGCGCGGCATCGCGCACTGCGAGCTTCGCCCGGTAGGTGATGACGTTGGCGACCTGGGCGGCGTTCTCCCGGCCGTAGCGGTCGTAGACGTGCTGGATCACCTCCTCGCGGCGGTCGGAGGCGATGTCGATGTCGATGTCCGGCGGTCCGTCCCGCTCCGGTGCCAGGAAGCGTTCGAACAGCAGATGGTGGCCGACGGGTTCGACCGCGGTGATCCCCAGCGCATAGCAGACGGCGCTGTTCGCGGCCGAGCCCCGACCCTGGGCGAGGATCCCCTCCCCGGCGCAGAAGTCGACGAGCTCGTGGACGATGAGGAAGTAGCCGGGGAAGTGCAGATCGATGATGACTCTCAGCTCGTGGTCGATCTGTGCCCACGCCCCGGGGACCTGCTCGGGATGCTCCGTCGTCGGCCGTGGCCCGTAGCGCTCGCGGCCCTCGATCTCCACCAGCTCCACCAGCCAGCTGGCCTCGTCGTGCCCGGAGGGCACTGGGAAGGGTGGCAGGTCCGGGGCCAGCAGCCGCAGGTCCAGTGCGCAGTCCCGGCCCAGCCGCGCCGCCTGCGCGATGGCTCCCGGGTAGCGGGGCAGCAGCTGGGCCATCTCCTCCCCGCTGCGCAGGTGCGCGGGGCGGGAGGAGAGGTAGGGATCGGCCTGGGCCAGCGGCACCCCGGCCCGCAGAGCGGCGTGGGTGTCGGCCAGGCGCTTGTCCGCCGGGCGGGCGTAGTGGGCGTTGGTGGTGGCCACCAGCGGCAGCGAGATCTCATCGAGGCCGTGGTCCTCCCGCACCAGGCGCGCGCCCTGGGCGAGGGCGTCGTGCAGCTCATCCGCCTCTCCCCCGCCGCCCGCGACCAGCTCCACCGCCACGTTCCCGGTGCCGAACAGTTCCACCAGGCGGGTGATGGCGCCTGCCGCCGCGCGGGCTGCCGCCTCCAGATCCCCGCTCTCCAGGTGCGGAGCCACGGCCCGGGTCACCGCCCCCTTCCGGCAGCCGGTGAGGATCAGCCAGTGCCCCTCCCGGGCCAGGCGGGACAGCTCCGCCAGCCGGTAGCGCGGGGCGGCCTTCTGCTCGCTGTCGAGGTGGGCACGGGCGATCGCGGCCGAGAGCTGCCGGTACCCGGCCGTATCCCGCACCAGCACCAGCAGGTGCTCGCCCGCCGGGTCCGGGACCCCGGTGCGGGGCGCGGAGATGATCGGAGTGGCGCTCGCGGCCTTCGCACCGGGCTCGAGGCCCAGGGTGAGCTCCGCCCCGAACACGGTGGCGATGCCCGCCTCCCCCGCGGCCTTGGCGACGCGCACTGCCCCGGGCAGCCCGTCGTGGTCGACCAGGGTGATCGCCCCCAGTCCCAGCCGGGCGGCCTGCGCGGCCATGTCCTCGGGGCTCGAGGCACCATCGAGGAAGCTGAAATGGGAGTGGGCGTGCAGCTCCGCGTAGTCGACGGTGCGCGCGGGCCGGTAGGCGTCATCGGTGTTCTGCCCGGTGTGCTCGATGACGACCGGCGGGGAGACCACCTCGGCGGGACGGTCCGAGAGGATCGCCTCGATGTCCTTCCATGCGGGCGGGCCCAGGAACCAGCCGGCCATGATCAGACGCCTCTCGCTGCCGCGCCGTCGTAGAGCGCCCGAGCTGCTGTGCTCGCCACGTCGGCATCCGCCTCGCCGACGCTGCGTGCCTCGTACCGCTGCTGGTTGCGCGACCGACGCATCTGATCGAACCGTCGGGCGCCCGACTGCCCTGGTGGCGTGGTGAGCACCGCTTTCAGGAAACGACCGAGCGCTTCATGCTGCCCTGGGCCGTTGGTCGTTCGGTATCCGTAGGCCGCCAGGAGTGCTTCCCCGACGTCATGCGCGGCGTCGTAGGTGAGGTTGTAGCGGCTCTCCGCCCAGGTGAGGTTGCCGAGGTCATCGAGGCGGCGTCTCGCTTTCTCCAGGAACAGCTCCGCACGTTGCAGGTCGACAGGCACCTGCTCCAGGCGACGTGCGGTGACGAGCGCACTGACAGCCTGGCTCTGCGCGGTATCGAGTGGGGTCAGGGCCATGGCAGCTCTCCGAGGACGGGGACGGTGGGACTGGTGCGCACCTGGGTGTGGAACCCCGAGTCACGGTCGAACTCGGCGCGGTTGGTGATGGTGGGGTTGACCGGGCGGTGCACGATCTCCTCGATCCGTCCGCAGGCGTCGTACACCTCGTCGGGGTCGGGGGTGCCGATGACCAGGACATCGATATCGTTCGGGGCAGGCCCGTCGACTCCTCGCATCCGGGCGGCGAAGGAGCCGTGGAGGAACGCGGTCTCGATCCCCGGTATCTGGGAGAGCTCCTCCTGGAGCAGCGGGACCGGCCCGGTGGTGATGAGGAGGATCTCCCGGAGCGGTGCGAAGAGCGGACTGTCCGGGTCGGCGCGGAGCAGACGCGTGCGTCCTGCCCGACGTTCGGTCAGGATCCCTGCCTGGAGCAGACGGGCGGCTTCTCGATGCACGGTGGGATACGCCAGCCCGGTCCGCTCGGCGAGCTGGGTGAGGCTCCGCTCCTCATCGTCGAGCAGGAGCGCGGACAGCAGACGTGCCTGACCGTCCGATCGGAAGATCGGTGCGAGCAGAGGCGCTTCAGTTCTCATATAACGGAGGATATCCTCCATTATTTTGATACTCAAGAGAGTTGTGTCAGTCCTAGTCATAGAGCCCCTCCAGTGCCCACTCCCCCGTCCGCGACAGCGCCAGCACCGCGGTCTCCTCAGCGCTCGCGCCCCGCACCACCAGCTGCAGGCGGGCGGCGCGGTGACCATCCCGCGCCCACCAGCGCTCGTCGATCACGACGGGGGCGCCGTGGCCGAGCACCGGGTAGCCGGAGCCGGCACGCAGCCCCGCGCGCTGCAGCGCGGGCAGGCCCGGGGCGGCGATGAGCAACCGGGCCGGCGCAGCGCTCAGCAGCCCGCGGGCGGTGACCACGACAGGCCGGCCGGAGGCATCTTCGAGCCGCGCCGCCGGCGGCTTGCGGAACACGGTGGCGGGCACCGGGCGCGGCAGGGAGCCCGGCCAGGGCCCCTCGCGTCGGGCGGGCTTCTCACTGCGCCAGGGCGCCAGCGTCACCTCCTCGGCGAGCAGCCGCCCGCCGGTGGGGACGGGGACCTGGACTGCGTCCTCCCCCGCCAGCCCCTGGGCGCGGGCGAGGGCGCGAGAGGCGCGCTGGGCCGCCTCCCCGGCGCTGCCCCACAGTGCGGGGGCGTTCTCCCCCGCCGGGGCCAGCTGCAGCGGGTGCAGGCCGAGCCGGGTGATCGCCCCGGTCGCGGGGCCGCCCAGTCGGGCGCGGGTGATCCACCCGTCGCACTGCCAGCGGATGCGGTCCACGACGTCGGCGACGGTGAGCGCTCCGTCATGCCGCCAGGTGCGCTCCATCTCCTCGCCGCCCTCGGTGCGGGCCACGATCCGCAGCCGGGTGCATACCAGGCCCCGCTCCACCAGCATGGTATGCAGTTGCTCGGCCAGCGGGCGGGCGATGAAGGCCGCCTGGTCGGTGCGCACCAGCGGGGTCTCCAGCGTGGTCTCGGCGAGGATCGGCTGGGTGGGATGGTGCGCGGCGGGCGGAGTGGGCTCCTGGCCGCGGGTCAGCAGGTGCAGGGTCGCGACGTCGGGTCCGAAGCGGTCGGCGACCGCGGCCGACGGGAGCTCGGCGAGGTCCCCGAGGGTGGTGATGCCCAGGCGCTGCAGCAGGTCGACGGTCTCGGCGAGGTCCAGCCGTCGTTCCGGGCGGGTGGCCGAGGGCTGGCCGCGATGACCCCAGCCGGGACCGACGGGAGCGCTGCGCAGGGTGGCGATCGGGTGCGGGGCGAGGTATTCGGCACTGCGCCCCTCGCGCACGATCCGACCCGGCGGGGAGGCCAGCAGTGCGGCGAAGGGGCCATCGGCGATCCCGACGGCGCAGTCCCAGCCGGTGAGCTCGGCGACCGCATCGAGGATCCGCTCGGCCAGGGCCCCCTCGCCGCCCTGATGGCGGGCGGGGCCGCGGGCCGACATCAGCAGCACCCCGGGGCGCAGCACGTCCACCCCGGCGGCGATCGTGTCCACTGCAGCGGCGACCAGCTCGAACAGAGAGGATTCGTGCTCCCGGTCCGCCTCCAGCACCAGTGCTTCGGGGCAGGCCGCCCGGGCGGCGCGGCGCTTCATCCCCGGCAGCACCCCGGCCTCCCGGGCCGCGGCCCCGGCATGGGTGACGCGGTGCTGATCGAGCAGGACCACAGGGGCCACGGTGAGGTCGAGAGCGGCTGCATCGTCGTCGCGACGCTGGTGGTGGTCCAGCGCTGCGAGCAACGGCCAGTCCGGGACGGTCACGGCGACGGTGCGGGTCGCGGCAGCGGTCGCAGCGGGGGTCGCGGT
>JAKDNE010000113.1 GCA_030451965.1 Brachybacterium sp.
AGGCGTCGTGCTGCAGGCGGACGGGCTCAGCCGTCGCTACGGCCGCGGCAAGGACTCCTACCTGGCCGTCGACGGGCTGGACCTCACCCTCCGCCGCGGCGAGCTGGTCGGACTGCTGGGCACCAACGGCGCCGGGAAGACCTCCACCCTCGAGCTGCTCGAGGGCCTGGCCCGGCCCACCTCCGGGACGGTGAGCGTGTTCGGGCACGACCCGTACCGCGAGCGCCGCGCCGTGCGCCCCCGCCAGGGGCTCATGCTGCAGACCGGCGGCTTCCCCGCGGATCTCACCGTCCTGGAGGCGCTGACGATGTGGAGCCGGACGCTGAGCACCCCGCGCCCCGTGCTGGAGGTGCTGGCCGAGGTCGACCTCACCGACCGGGCCGGTACCCGCATCTCCTCCCTCTCCGGGGGCGAGGTGCGGCGCCTCGATCTGGCCTGCGCGATCGCCGGCGATCCGGAGCTGCTGTTCCTCGACGAGCCGACCACGGGGCTGGACCCCGAATCACGGGCACGGGCCTGGGAGCTCATCGCCTCCCTCAAGGCGCGCGGCACCACGATCGTGCTGACCACGCACTACCTCGATGAGGCGGAGACCCTCGCCGACCGCCTCGCGATCATGCACCGCGGACGCATCGTGCGCGAGGGCACGGTGGCGGACGTCGTCGCCGGGCACGCCGCCCGGATCCGCGCCACGCTCCCCACCGACGCCCCCGCGCTGCCCGTGCTGCGCGGTGAGCCCGTCCGCAGCGCCCAGGGCCGCCTCGAGCTGACCACCCGTTCGCTCAACGAGGACCTCCACACCCTGCTCGGCTGGGCGCGCACCGCCGGGATCGAGCTCGCGGACCTCGATGCCCGCTCCGCCAGCCTCGAATCGGTGTTCCTCGAGATCGCCGGTTCCTCGACCCTGCCCGAAGGATGATCATGACCACCACCGCTGCTCGCCCCGCTCCTCACGCCGCCGCCGCTCCGGCCCGTCGTCCGCCCCGTCTGCTCGGGCTCGCCGCTGCGGAGCTGTCCCTCCTGCGCCGCAACCGCATGCAGCTCGGCACCGCCCTCGTGCTGCCGCTCGTGCTGCCTCTCATGTTCCTCCCTCTCGCGAACAACGGCGCCTCCCCTGCCGCCCTGGCCGGCGTGCTGGGCACCATGGTCGTGATCGTGCTGCTGTTCGTCGTCTACTACAACCTGCTGTCCTCCTACGTCGCCCGCCGGCAGGACCTGGTGCTCAAGCGCCTGCGCACCGGGGAGTCCTCAGATGCGACGGTGCTGGCCGCGACCGCAGCACCGGCGCTGCTCCTCGCCATCGTGATGATCACCCTGATGATGGCGCTGTCGATCCCGCTGCTGCGCCTCCCCCTGCCCGAGAACCCGCTCGCGCTCGTCCTCGGCCTGGTCCTCGGCGCACTGATGCTCGTGCCGCTGGCGCTGGTCACCGCGAACATCACCCGCACCGTCGAGTCCGCACAGGTCACCTCGCTGCCCGCGATGGTGGTGCTGATGCTCGGCACCGGCACGATCCTGCCCGCCGAGCTCCTGCCGGAGCGGGCCGGCCGCCTGATCGCCATCCTCCCCTCCGCCCCGATCACCGCCCTGGTGCGGCTGGGCTGGCTGGGGATCGATGCCGACGGCGCAGCGGTGCTCGGGGGCGACGTCTGGACCTCCATCGCCGCCCAGTGCGGGATCCTCCTCGCCTGGGCCCTGCTCGGCGCGCTGATCGTGCGCGAACACTTCCGCTGGGAGCCGCGCGGCTGAGCCGATAAGCTCCCCACCAGGTCGTCCGCCCTATCGGCGACCGCGAGAGGATGAACGTGGAGACCACGATCGGCCGCCAGTGGAGCGTGTTCTACGCCTACACGGCATGGACCGTCGTCGGGGTGGTGGCGCTGCTCCCGCTGGGCGCCGCCCTGTTCCTGGATCTGCGTGTCCCGGCCGCCTTCGCCACCGCCCCGCTGACCACCGCGGTGCTGTGCGGGCAGATCGTGCTCGGCGCCTGGTCGGCGTGGCGCGCCATGGCGGCATGGGCCGCGGCCGACGCCTCCGCCGGCCGGGACCGCTGGGGCATCCGCCGGGTGGGCACCCTCCCCTCGGACCTGTCCCTGGCGGCCGCCGCGGCTCCGTCGACGCTCATCGCCGGGACCACGCTGTTCGGCGGCGCCGACCCCCGACTGCTGATCCTCTCCCTGTTCCTGGTAACCACCACGGCCGCGGTCCGGTGGCGGTGGGAGATCGGCCTGATGCTCGCCGCAGGGTTGACCGCCACGGCGGCGCTGCTGCCGGGCTCCCTCCCACCGGTCCTCTCCAGCGGTTCCCTCGTGGTCGCGGCCGTGCTCACCACCCGGCTGTCCCTGTGGCTGGCCGCGATGGTGCGCGAGCTCGACGACGCCCGCGAGGCGCAGGCCCGGCTCGCCGTCGCCGAGGAGCGCCTGCGCTTCGCCCGCGACCTGCACGACGTCACCGGGCGGGACCTGTCCGTGATCGCAGTGAAGTCGGAGCTGGTGGCCCAGCTCGCCGAGCGCGAGGACCCCCGCGCCGTGGAGCACAGCCACGAGGTCGCTCAGATCGCCCGCACCTCCCTCGCCGAGATCCGGGGTCTCGTGCGCGGCTACCGCGAGGCGGATCTGGCCACCGAGCTGCGCGGGACCGCCTCCCTGCTGCGCTCGGCGCAGGCTGAGGTCACCGTCCGCGGCGGTGCCGCAGACGTGCCGGCCCGCCACGCCGGCACTGTCGCCTGGGTGCTGCGCGAGGGCGGCACCAACATCCTGCGCCACGCCGACCCCTCGGCCGTGACGATCACGCTGGGTCCGGACGGGGTCACGCTGGTCAACGACGGTGCCTCCGGTACCGGGGAGGTGCTCCAGGGCAGCGGGCTGATCGGGATGCGAGAGCGTCTCGGCGACAGTGCCACGATGACCACCCACCGCGAGGGCGGCACCTTCACCCTCGATGTCCGCTTCGATGCCCTGGGAGGCGCCCGATGACCCCCGACCTCGCTGATGCGCCCGCACCGCTGCGGGTGATCCTCGTCGATGACGAGAACCTGATCCGTTCGGCACTGGCCACGATGCTCTCCCTCGAGGAGGATCTCGATGTGCGCGGGGAGGCCGCGACGGTGGCCGACGGCGTCCGTCTCGCCGGCGCCGAGCAGCCCGACGTGGCCGTGCTGGACCTGCAGCTGCCCGACGGCGACGGCCTCGAGCTCGCCGCGCGGATCGGCGAGGTCTCCCCCGGCACTCGCTGCCTGATCCTCACCTCGCACGCCCGGCCCGGGTACCTCAAGCGGGCGCTGGCCCAGGGCGTCCTGGGCTTCCTGCCCAAGACCACCTCGGCCGACCAGCTGGCCCGCGCGGTGCGCGCGGTCGCCGCCGGCCGCCGCGTCATCGACCCCGAGCTCGCTGCGGAGACGATCTCCTCCGGGGATTCCCCGCTGACCCCGCGCGAGGCGGACGTGCTCGAGTTCGCGGCCGACGGCGCCGCCGTCGAGCAGATCGCCCGCCGTGCCCACCTGGCCGAGGGCACGGTGCGCAATTACCTCTCCAGCGCCCAGGCGAAGCTGCAGGCCAGCAACCGGCACGAGGCGGTCGCGATCGCCCGCCGCCAGGGCTGGATCTGAGCCGCCTCGAGTGACCGGAACTGGATCCGAGCCACGCCGTACAGCCGGAGCTGGATCCCGTGCGGCCAGCCCCGCCCCCACAGTGCACCCGGTGTCCTCATGCGTACAGCCCAGGCCATATAGGCCTGGGCTGTACGCATGAGGACGGTCGATGCGACGGCACCGCCGCCACCGGGCCGGATCAGCCGGCGGAATTCTCGGCGAAGCTCGCGTCCACGATCCCGGCCACGTCGATCGGCTCGGTGTACGTGATCTGCTCGGCCTCGATCCACACTGCCTGCATCGCCTCGAGCTGATCGGGCTGCGGCGCGAGATCGGGCAGGTAGGAGTACATCGGGGCGGACTTCAGCACCTCGAGCTCCTGGCCCAGGGTGTCGGCGAGGATCTGGTAGACCTCATCGGTCTGCGTGCCATCGCTCAAGAGCTCCTGGGAACCCTTGGCGAGCGCCGTGAAGAAGCCCTGCGCGAGCTCACCGCCGACGAACGTCTCGGAGTAGAGCACGCCGGTGCCGGTGGTGCCCTGCTTCGGGACCGCCAGCGGTGAGGCGACCCCGGCCTCCTCCATCGCGCTGGAGAAGGGCGCCGAGGGGGTCGCCGCGGCGACGGAGCCGTTGGCGATGGCGGGCTCCTGGTCGGGGGTGGAGAGGTTGGAGACCTCGACGTCGTTCAGGGTCAGCCCGCCCTCCTCGAGCATCGCGGCCAGCAGGTAGCCGCCGGTCGCGCCGGGGCCGCCGGCCACACCGATCTTGTGGCCCTCGAGATCGGCGACCGTGGTGACCGAGCCGTCGTCGATGAGCTCCTGACTGACCTCGAGCGCGGTGGGCGAGTTCTCCGGGTCACCCGGGGAGATCCCCATCGAGCCGACGATCTTGAAGGCGAGTCCCTGGTCCAGGGCGTTGAACATGCCGGCGCTGAAGCCCGCGATCATCACGTCGAGCTGGTCGTTGGAGAGCATCGGGATGCCGTCCTGGCCGGACTTCAGCGGGGTCAGCTCGACGGTGATGCCGGCCTCCTCGAAGTACCCCATCGCGTCGGCGACGTAGAGCGGGGCGAACAGGGAGGACGGCACATGGCCGACCCGGACTGTGCCGGTGCCGGACTCGGCCCCGGAGCCATCATCGGAATCCTTGCCGGTGACGGCCGGGCCGCAGGCGGCGAGGGCGCCGCCGAGGGCAGTGGCGGAGGCGAGGGAGAGCAGGGTGCGACGTCGCATCAGGGGTTCCTTGGGTGTGAGTAGGACGAGCGGGGTGAGGACGGGAGGATCAGGTGTTGCGGCGCCAGGGCAGCAGCAGCTTCTCGCTGCGGCTGAGCAGCGTGGTCAGGACGGCACCGATGATGCCGATGACCAGCAGGCCCACGTAGAGCTTCTCGGGGATGAACAGCTGCCAGGAGTTCCAGATCAGGTAGCCGAGACCGGTGGTGGACGCACCGGTGAACTCCACCGCGGTGACCACCACGACGGCGGTGCCGGTGGCGGTCTTCAGACCGGAGAACACGAAGGGCATCGCCCCGGGCAGGACCACGAAGCGGAAGCGGGCGAAGCCGGTGGCGCCGTAGGCCGTGCCCGCCTCGAGCAGCTGGCGGTCGATCGCCCAGACCCCGGAGACGGTCGCGATCTGCATGACGAAGAAGGTCGTGATGAACACGGCGATGATCTTCGGCAGCTCGGTGGGTCCGAAGATCATCAGCAGGATCGGGAAGATCGCGATCTTGGGAAGCGGGTACAGCGCGCTGAACAGCGGTCCGAAGGCAGCGTTCAGGGCGCGCGAGGAACCCATCAGCAGGCCCACCACGATGCCGCTGATCGCGCCGAGGCCGCCACCGACGAGCAGTCGCAGCAGGGTGGGGCCGGTGTGCTGCCACAGCTCGCCGTCCAGCGCCATCTCCCCCAGGGCCATGACGATCTTGGTGGGCGGCGGGAAGAACCGCGGGTCGATGATCAGCAGCCGGGCGCACACCTCCCACAGCAGCACCAGCACGATCGGGGCGGCGATGGAGAGCACCAGGTCGCGGGTGCGCAGGCGGCTCTCGCGGGAGCGGTGGGCCCGGGCCGCCACGAGGGTGCGCTCGGCACGCTCGTCCTCGACGTCCCGGCCCGCAGGGCTCTGCCCCGCTTCGCGGTTCTCGATGGTGCTCATGCGGTCTCCTCGGCGGTGCGCACGTCATCGCGCAGCAGGTTCCAGATGCGGGAGCGCAGCTCGCCGAACTCGGGGCTGCGTTCGATGTCGAAGGAGCGGGGACGCTCGAAGGGGATCGTGATGTCCTCGCGCACGGTGCCGGGCCGGCCCGACATCACGATCACGCGGTCGCTGAGGATGATCGACTCGTCGATGTCGTGCGTGACCATGAGGACCGTCTTGCGCTCCTGCTCCCACAGGGTGATGAGCTCCTCCTGCATGAGCATGCGGGTCTGGGCATCCAGGGCGCCCAGCGGCTCGTCCATCAGCAGCACCGGGGACCCGGTCGCGAAGGCGCGGGCGATCGCAACGCGCTGGCGCATGCCGCCGGAGAGCTGGTGGGGGTAGGCATCGGCGAAGTCGGTCAGCCGCACCCGGGCGAGCCAGTCCCGGGCGGTGGCCTCACGCCCCCGCCGGGAGGTGCCGGTCATGCGCAGGCCGAAGGCGACGTTGTCCAGCACCGTCATCCAGGGGAACACCCCGTGCTCCTGGAACACGAAAGCCGCGGGCACGGCGTGCTCGGCGCCGGTCATGGTGACCTCGCCGACGGTGCGCTCCTCGAGACCGCCGAGAATCCGCAGGAAGGTCGACTTGCCGCACCCGGAGGGGCCGACGATGCAGGTGAAGGAGCCCGGCTCGAGGGACAGGGAGAAGTTCTCCAGGGCCCAGACGGGGTCCCCACCGGAGAAGAAGACCTTCGAGACGTCCTCGGCGACGACGGTCGCCTGGTCGGCGGCATGCATGGAACTCTCCCTCGGCCCCGTCGGCGGAGTCGGCGGCAGACGGTGCGGGACGTGTCGTGGCGAAGCAGACTCGGACCCGCTCACTGTAGGAGGTCACACCGCTCCTGCGACCCTCATCTCACTGCCCGGACAGGATGAGACAGTCGGGTCCGCGGTCACCAGAGACGATCGGCGCCCGCCAGGCTGTCGAAGGCGGTGTCAGCGCTCACCAGGGGAAGGCTCCGACGGGAGTTGGTGACCACGCTCCCCATCTCCACCTCGCGCGACAACGAGGAGAGGTGGGTCTTCGCCTCCTGGACCTGCACCACCCGCTCAGGGTGCTCAGGCCTGGTCAATCTCGGGGTTCGGCGACCCGTTTCCGCCGCGATCGGAAGAACTCCCGCAGCAGGTCGCCGCACTCCTGGCCCCGCACTCCGGTGGTGAGTTCGACGCGATGGTTCAGCCGCGGCTCGCGCACCAGGTCGTAGAGGGAACCGGCCGCGCCCGCCTTGGGGTCCATCGCGCCGACCACCACTCGCTGCATGCGGGCCAGCACGATCGCGCCCGCGCACATGGTGCACGGCTCGAGGGTGACCACGAGCGTGCAGCCGGTGAGGTTCCAGCGACCGGTGGCCGCGGCGGCGCGGCGCAGGGCGAGGATCTCGGCGTGGGCGGTGGGGTCCTCGTCGGCCTCACGGCGGTTGCCGGCCGTGGCGAGCACCGTCCCGTCACGGCTCACGACGAGCGCACCGATGGGGACGTCTGCCGGCTCACGGTCGGTGGCGGCGCGCGCCTCCTCGATCGCCAGGCCCATCAGTTCGTCATCGGTCATGGCCCCATTGTCCGGTAGATTCGACCCATGCGCGTTCTCCAGATCGACCACCCCCTCGTCGCCCACAAGCTGTCGGTGCTGCGCAATCGCGCCACCCACTCCTCGGTGTTCCGCCAGCTCGCCGATGAGCTGGTGACCCTGCTGGCCTACGAGGCGACCCGCAACGTCGCCGTCGCGCCGGTCCAGATCGAGACCCCGGTGACCACGATGACCGGGACCCGCCTGACCAACCCCAAGCCGATGGTGGTGCCGATCCTGCGCGCCGGCCTCGGAATGCTCGATGGCCTCACCCGCCTGCTGCCCACCGCCGAGGTGGGCTTCCTGGGCATGGTGCGCAACGACGAGACCCTCGAGGTCACCACCTACGCGAACCGGCTGCCGGATGACCTCTCCGGCCGCCAGTGCTTCGTGCTGGACCCGATGCTGGCCACCGGCCACACCTTGATCGCCGCCTGCGAGTACATGCACGAGCGCGGCGCCCGCGACATCACCTGCGTGACGCTGCTGTGCGCCCCGGAGGGTCTGCGGAACCTGGAGGAGGCCCTGGACCCGGCGATCGACCTGACCGTCGTCACCGCGGCGATCGACGAGAAGCTCGACGAGAAGGGCTACATCGTGCCCGGCCTCGGGGACGCGGGAGATCGCCTCTTCGGCGTCGTCGGCTGATCGGGGCCCGGCCGGGGCCCGAGCAGCTGGTCACCGACCATCGCGGGAGCCGCTCCGGCCGAGCGTCCCGACCACCTCCGTCCCGCCATGTGAACAGCCTCTTGCCCCTCGGGACGGGACAGGGCATGCTCGTTCCCATGACCTCGATCGCCGTGCTTCGCGAGACCACCCGCCGGGTGGTCCGCTCCACGATGCGCTCGATGATGTCCATGATGATGATGCCGATGATGCATCGTCAGCCGAGCCTCTAGAGAGCTCACGACTCCTCCGAGATCGGCTGACAGGAGCCGGCCGGAAGGCGCGGGCTCCAGGTGCTTCCGGGAGCACACCCCTGAATGATCCGCCTGCGGGCGTCGATCCCAGGGATCCCGGGTCCACCAGCAGCCGCGCATCTCGCGCCGCACCTCGGAGAACTCGCATCATGACCATCACCCTGGATCGCCCCACCACCCACATCGATCGTCGTCCCGCCTCGCGCCCGCTGTACCGGGTCGGGGGCACGGCGCCGCGTCCGCGGCCCACGGCCGACGCCGTCACCATCACCGTGACGGTCACCCTTCCCGCCGGCACCGGAGATGTCGAGACCGCCGTGGTCGCCGACGAGCTGCGCACCGGTGCCCAGCGCCTGGTCGGCACCCGCAACGGCCGCACCACGGTCGCCGTGAACAGCCCGAACTCCTTCGCCACCGCAGGCCGCTCCACCTCCCGCACCCTGCCGCCCCGCAGCCAGGGCGCCGCCGCGGTGACCCCGTTGCGCCCCCGTCGCACCGGCGTGGTCTCCCCCAACTCTCCTGCCCGCAGGGATGCCGAGGCCGCTCGGCGCCGTGCGCTGCAGGCCACGGCGGTCAGCGTCTCCAGCCCATCCGTCGCTCCCGAGGACAGCCTGGTCATCGACCTGTTCGGCCGACGGGTGCGGATCGACGGGCAGGACGTGGACTTCACCTACAAGGAGTTCGAGCTGCTCTCGCAGCTGGCGGGCAACGCGCGGCGGACCATCTCGCGCATCGAGCTCATGGAGACCGTCTGGGCCGAGGCGCCCGAGGACACCGGCGAGCGCACGGTCGATGTGCATGTGCGCCGGGTCCGCACCAAGCTGGGCCGCTACCGCCGCCTGATCTCGACGGTGCGCGGAGCGGGCTACCGCCTGGACCCGGGGAGCGACGTCGCGATCCTCGGCTGATCGACGTATTGCGAGCTTGCGAGCGATAGGAGACCAGCCAGCAGACGC
>JAKDNE010000495.1 GCA_030451965.1 Brachybacterium sp.
GGAGAGGTGCTGGGGCATGACCGGTGAAGCGCGCGACGATGGGCGGGCAGCTCCATGACGGTGCTGGTCACGATGTGCACAACAGTTGTCCCTGTCGCTCGGTGGCCCCATCCGCCTGGTGAAAGCTGTCACGGATGGCGTTGTTACTAGCTGGTCAATCGAGCGTGGTCGCTTAGAATTCTGGGTGAAAACGACATAGAGCGAGACGAGCGAAGAGACGGACGGTCCAGGGTGGCTGAGGACAGCAACAGCAAGGGCGACCGCAGCCACGGCGACGAGAGCCGCAGCTGGCAGCGACGCGACAAGCACGCCGCGACAACGCCGCCGAAGAGATCATCCGGTGACGAGCGCGGTCGCGCCCGTCCCGGTGCCACAGCGGATGAGCGAGCGCCTCGCCGAGAACCACAGGATCGTTCCGGCGCAGCCAGAGAGGCCCCGCGCTATCGCGGAGGCCCTCGGCGCGACGATCGCGGCGGTCCGCGGCCCGCTCCGCAGCAGCGCTCCGAGGACTCCCGTGGTGACCGCTCCGGGCGCGACGACGCTCGTCCGCATCGCACTGACGGCCGGCCCGAGAGGGAGCGCTCCGACGCTCGGGGGCGTCGTGACGATCGCCCGTGGGAGAACCGCGATCGCCGTGACGATCGCCCGCGGGAGCATCGTGACGCGCGCTCGGGTGCAGAGCGTCAGGGACACCAGAATCGTGGGCGCCGCGATGACCGGTCGTGGAACCAGGACCGGCCGCGCCGCGACGACCGACCCCGCCGCGAGGGCCCCTCGGGCCGGGAGGGCCGCCCGTGGCGCGAGGATCGCCCCCGCCGTGATGATCGTGCGCGCCGCGATGAGCGTCCGGTCCGCGACGATCGTCGTGAGAACCGACCTGGTCAGGAAGCCCGTGCCGATCGGCCGATCGAGCCTCGCATCCCTGAGGGCATCACCGGGCGAGAGCTCGACAAGGATGCACGCTCGGAGCTGTTCAGCCTGAGCAAGGAGACCGCGGAGCGGGTCGCCCGCCATATGGTCGCCGCGCACCTGCTGGAGGAGTCCGACAACGAGACTGCGCTGGCCCATGCGCGCTTCGCCGCCAGGCTCGGCGGGCGTGTAGGCGCCGTGCGCGAGACCTACGGGGTGCTCGCCTACCGTGCCGGTGACTTCCGCACGGCATCCCGCGAGCTGCGGACCTCGCTGCGCATCACCGGTCGCACCGACGTGCTGCCGATGATCGCCGACTCCGAGCGGGGACTGGGAAGACCCGAGCGGGCCCTAGACATCGCCGCCTCTGACGATGCGTCTTCCCTCGGCGTCGACGCGGCCATCGAACTGATGATCGTGGTGGCGGGCGCCTACGCGGACACCGGCGACATCGGCACCGCGCTGCGCACCCTCGAGATCCCGGCTCTGCGCCACAAGGTCGACGGTCGCTGGCAGGTGCGTCTATGGGTGGCCTATGCCGATCTGCTCGAGCGCGCCGATCGCCAGGAGGAGGCCAAGCGCTGGATCACGCTGGCCGCCGACACCGACACGGAGGGCCTCACCGACGCCGCTGAGCGGCTCGGACGCCCGGCGCCGGCTCCGGCGGAGGAACCCACGTGGGCCGACGACGAGCAGGTGTCCGTGCTGGACGCCTTCGATCCGTACGCTGATGCTGATGTCGAAGGCCTGGCGGACGGGGCTGC
>JAKDNE010000496.1 GCA_030451965.1 Brachybacterium sp.
CGACATGCTCGGCCCCGACTCCCCCGTCGACCCGCGGCCCTGGCCTGCGGGCAGCGAGGAGATCATCCTGGCCGGCGGCTGCTTCTGGGGCATCGAACGGATCGCCTGGCAGATCCCGGGCGTGCACACCACCTCCTCGGGCTATGCCGGCGGGTACACGCCGCACCCCACCTACGAGGAGGTCTTCTCCGCCCGCACCGGCCACACCGAGGCGGTGCGCGTCATCTACTCGGGCGGAGAGCCGACCCTGCGCAGCCTGCTCACCCAGTTCTGGGAGCAGCACGACCCGACCACCGCGAACCGGCAGGGCAACGACGTGGGCACCGAGTACCGCAGCGCCGTGTACTGGACCTCCCCCGCCCAGGGCGAGGTGGTGCGCTCCTCCGCGCAGCGCTATCAGCAGGCCCTGGACGAGGCCGGCCGCGGCGCCATCAGCACCGAGCTGCTCCCGCTGGCCGAGGCCGGGAACGGCGTGTACTACACGGCCGAGGCCGAGCAGCAGCAGTTCCTGGCGAAGCACCCCACCGGCTACTGCAACCACGGCTTCAACGGGGTGGCCTGCTCGCTCTGAGGCGCTCGCCACCGCGCAGGCCGCGCGGGCTCAGCGCGCCGCAGCGCCCGCCCCGGGCAGTCCATCACCGTGGTCGCCGCCCATGAGGTTGCGTCGGCCGCCGATCTCCGGGCCACCCTCCGGACGCGCCGGCGCCGGAGCGACCCCCATCAGCTGCGCCGCGAAGCCACCCGCCTCACGCGGCAGCGGTGCCCCGCCGGTCGGCGTGCCGCCCGGCCCGCAGGCCGCCGCCGCGGCCGATGTCGGGGTGCGGGGCGCGCCGCCCTCCCGGGCGAACCGGGTCATCTGCTCCGTGCTCGGATAGACCGCGGTGACCACGATGTCCAGACCCAGCAGCGTGACCGGCAGCGCGCCCTCCCCCGCCGAGTCAAGCAGCGCCCGCACCGGCTCGCACTCCTGGAAGGCCCAGGCGTCCTCGTCCTGCAGATAGACGGTGATCGGCTGGCCGTCCATCGCGAGTGCGGCGGCCTCGTCGAGGAAGGCCTCCTGCTGCTCGTGATCGGGCGGCGGGGAGGGCAGGAAGATGTCCAGGGCCGCCGGCTCGGCGGGATCGTGCGCATCGCTCATGACCCCCACGGTAGCGCTCGCTCCGCGGCGCCGTCCGGCACCTGCGCCCGACTATCCCGTCGGGGTGCGCATCGAGGCATCCCGGGCGGCCTGCCCCGACGCGGCGTCCAGCGCCCGGCCCAGCGGCCGGTAGTGCGCGAGGACCGCTTCCCGGTACGCGTCCGCATCACCGGCCTCCAGCGAGCTCAGCATCGCGTGATGCGCATCGACGGTGTCCAGGATGTCCTCGGCCGGCGGGAGCCCGAGCAGCGGCACGGCGACGGTGTGGATCTCCCAGAAGGCCTGTGCGAGCTGGCGCAGCAGGCGATTGCCGAGGCAGGAGTACAGCGCGGTATGGAAGGCCGCGTCGGCCTCGGGGAACGGCCGGCCGGTGGAGGCGAGGTCGCGCATCTGCCCGATCAGCCCCTCCAGCTCAGGGTTGGCGGTGCCCCGGTACTGCTCGACGAGTCGATCCGCGACGGAGAGATCGAGGGCGATGCGCAGCTCGACCACCTCGCGCAGGGCGCGCAGGTCGTTGCCGTCGTCGAGCCGGG
>JAKDNE010000497.1 GCA_030451965.1 Brachybacterium sp.
CGGTCGGGGTGGGGCGGGCGCTCATCGGCGGGCCCCGAGCACGGCACGGGCCATGATCACTGCTTTCTCGTGGTCGGGGACCCGTATCCGGGTGTGGCGGATCTGCTGCGCCGGGGTGGCGCGGAGCCGTCGTGACAGCGCGCTGTAGAGGCCGTGGGCGGCGGCCACGGCGCGGCGACTGGACAGGGGCAGATGGGGCAGGGCGGTGGCGGCGTGGGCGAGATCAGCGTCGATGTCGTCGAGCAGGCGGTCACGCTCGGCATCGCCGAAGTCCTCGACGTCCAGGCCCGGGAAGTAGGTGCGGCCGAGCTCGTCGTGGTCCTCGGCGAGGTCGCGCAGGAAGTTCACCTTCTGGAAGGCGGCGCCGAGTGCACTCGCCGCCGGGGCGAGCCGCGCATAGGCGGCGTCGTCCCCGTCCAGGAACACGCGCAGGCACATCAGCCCCACCACCTCGGCGGAGCCGTGCACATACTCTGCGAGGCTCGCGTCGTCGTGCGCGGAGACGGCGAGGTCGGCCCGCATGGAGGCGAAGAAGGGGTCGATGAGCACGGGGCCGATGCCGCAGCGCCGCGCGGTGAGGGCGAAGGCCTGCACCACCAGATTGGTGGACCGGGCACCGGCGACGGCGCGTGCCGTCTCGGCGGCGAGGTCCTCCAGCAGCCGGGACCGCTCGGCGGCCGGGAACGTCGGGTCCGGGTCGTCGACCGTCTCGTCGGCGATGCGGACCAGCGCGTAGATGCTGCGCACGTGGGTGCGCACCGGCTCGTCGAGCAGGCGTGTCGCCCAGCCGAAGGACGTGGAGTAGCCGGAGATCACGCAGCCGGCGCTGCGCTGGGCGACCCGGTCGTAGAGGCCGGTCGGGCCGTCCGCTGCGGTGCGCGCAGTCATCGGACCCTCCTCTCAGGAGTGGCGACGAGATCGCGGCGCGAGGGGCGGAGCCACTGCGCGGCGGCCGCGAGGGCGATCAGGGCGGCGACGACCACGGCGGCGATCGCGACAGCGGGGGCGTGGGGTTCATCTGTCGCGCGCCCGACGGCGATCCAGGCCAGGCCCCAGACCATCGCCAGCGGCGCGGCGATCGGGCGGCGGCCGGCGAGGGTCAGTCCCACCCCGATCACCGCGACCACTGCGAGCACCACGACGGCCAGCAGTGAGGGGACCCCGAAGCCGGAGAACCCGGCTCCCTTGAGCACGGCGGCGATGTTGGCGCAGGTGGCGACGCTCACCCAGCCGAGGTACAGGCCGAAGGTGCCGTCCACGACGATCCGCTCCAGCAGTCCTCCGGGCGGCTCCGCCACGAGGCGACGGAAGAGGTCCGCGAGGACCGCCAGCAGCAGCACGATCACCACCACGCTGAGCGCGACCCAGCCGGCCTGGATGGTGAGGATCCATGCGGCGTTCAGCAGCAGCGAGGCGATCACATGAGGGGCGATGCGGCGTGCATCGCGGCGGTCCCACCACTGCCACAGGGTGTATGCGCCGAGCCCGACGTAGATGACGGACCAGATCGTGAAGGCGGAACTGGCGGGCGCGAGGTGGGTGGCGTCGGCGGCGAGCAGGCCGCCGGCGGCCTCGTCGATCGGGGCGCCCCCGAAGGCGCCGACGCCGATGGCGGTGCCGATCATCGCCAGCAGGAAGCTCGCCGTCACGGCCACCCGGCGGG
>JAKDNE010000498.1 GCA_030451965.1 Brachybacterium sp.
CTGCCCCTGAGCCGACCCAGGTCGAGGGGCCCGATGAGTCGGTCGCGGCCCTGCGCGAGGCCGCGCAGGCCGGCGCCGAGCGGGACGCCCACCGCCGGGGAGTCGAGGCCGCCCGCGAACAGGCCGCAGCCACGCTGCGCACCGCCCAGGAACGGGCGGCGACGGAGAACGAGCTGCGCCGCCGCCGCTTCGCCGGGATCGCCGCCGAACTCGCCGTCGACCTCGAGGCAGGGGACGCCTGCCCCGTCTGCGGCGCGCTCGACCACCCCCACCCGGCGAGCACCGCCGAGGACGCCGTCGGCCCCGAGCAGGTCGAGGCTGCGGAGAAGGAGCGCCGGGCCGCCGAGGCCGCGCACTCCCGCGCCGAGCAGGCCCGCGCCCTGGCGGGCCAGGAGCTCGCCCGGCTCCGCACCGCCGCCGGAGACCTCACCCCCGAGGCTGCGAAATCCGCCGTTGACGCGGCGAAGGCGCAGGTCACCACCGCCCGCGCGGCCGAGAAGAAGGCAGCGGAGCTCGAGGCGGCGCTCACGGCCTTCGACGAGGAGACCGAGCGCCTCACCCGGGGCAAGGAGACCGACGCCCTCGGCGTCGAGCGCGAGCGCACCGAGATCACCGCGGCGGCCGATGCCCTCGAGAACGACCGCACCAAGGTCGCCGAGGCGCGCGGGGAGGACGACTCCATCGCCGACCGCCGCCGCGCCCACCTCGCCCGCGCCCGGGCCGCGACCGCCCTGCGGGAAGCGCTGCGTGCCCGGACCGAGGCCGAGCAGCGGGTGGCGGAGCTCGCCGAGGAGGCGGAGACGTCCCTGGCCGCCAGCGGGCTCGCCACCGCCGAGGCGGTCCGTGCCGCTGTCCTCACCGCCGAGGAGCGCGAGCGACTGCAGAAGCTCGTGCAGTCCCGTGCCGTCGATGAGTCCCGGCTCGCCGACGGCCTCGCTGAGGGGGGCATCGCGGAGGTCGTCGCGACGCCGGAGGCCCGGGAGCAGGCGGAGGCGGTGGTGGTCGCGACCGGCGAGAAGCTCACCACCGCGCGCGCCGCGTCGCGGGAGGCCGCTGGCACCGCCGCTCGGCTGCGGGGCATCGCCGAGCGCGCCGCCGCCGCCCGCACCGCGCTGCGGACCGCATCGGCCCAGGTGCGCAGCGTCAGCGAGGACGCGGGCATCACCGTGCGCGTCGCCGACCTCGCCACCGGCCGCTCGAGCGACGGGGAGCGGGTGCAGCTGTCCACCTACGTGCTGATGTGGCGGCTCGACGCCGTCATCGAGGCCGCGAACGTGCGCCTGGCCCTGTTCTCCGGCTCCGACCTCGAGCTGCTGCGCGACACCGGTGCCCGCGGTGCGAGGAAGACCGGCCTGGACCTGCTGGTCCTGGATCGTCGCACCGATCAGGTGCGTGTGCCCGAGACCCTCTCCGGCGGCGAGACCTTCTTCGTCTCCCTCGCCCTCGCCCTCGGCCTCGCCGACATCGTCATGGGAGAGGCCGGGGGAGTGCAGATGGAGACCCTCTTCATCGACGAGGGCTTCGGCAGCCTGGACCCCGAGACCCTCGAGACCGTGGTCCGCGAGATCGGCCGGCTCGCCGAGAGCGGCCGCGTGATCGGGATCGTCAGCCACGTCGGCGACATGAAGGCCCAGATCGCCGAGCAGATCCACGTGCGCCG
>JAKDNE010000499.1 GCA_030451965.1 Brachybacterium sp.
TCGCTCGGCGGATGCCGGCTGATCATCCCCGACGCCGCGCCCGGCGAGGTCGTCGACAGCGCCGTCGGCGGGGCCGGTCCCGATCTCGTCTTCTCCGGCGACTCCCGCTCCCTGCTGCACACCCGGCTGGACGATCTCGGCCGCAGATACCAGGTCCGCAGCCACCGCCTCGGCACCTCGGCGGACGAGGACGTCCTCCTGCTCGAGGAGTCCGATCACTGGGCTCAGCTCCAGCTCTCCCGCTCCCGGGACGGCTCCGCGCTGATGATCCGTTCCCTCTCCCCGCAGAGCAGCGAGGTCTGGATCGCCGATCTCGCCGACGCCGATGTGTCCCTGCGACCCGTGACCGGGCGGCTCACCGAGGCGCGACCCGCGCTCCTGGAGCATGCCGGAGACCGGTTGCTGGTGGTCCACGAGGACCGCGACACCCAGCGGTCCGTGCTCAGCGAGATCGATCTGGACACGGCCGGCGGCCTGCCGGACATGTCCGCACTGCTGACCGCCGAGGACGGCGAGCACTTCGAGTCCGTGGAGGCCTTCGCTGACGTCATCGCCCTCCAGCTGCGGGGCAACGGCGTCCCGCGGCTGCGACTCATCCCCCGTCGGGCGGACGGCTCCCTCGACACGCAGGCGGCGCACGCCGTGGGTCGTGGCGGGACGCTGGACTCCGTGCGCCTCGAGCCCGTCCCGGCCTGGGGCACCCGAAGGATCCGCTACCGCCTGGACAGCTTCCTCACCGCCGGCATGCTCCTCGAGCACGATCTGGACACCGGGGAGAGCGTCGAGCTCCTGCGCGAGGGCGTCGCCGGGTTCGATCCCGCCCAGTACGTGGAGCATCGGCTGTGGGCGACCTCGGCCGACGGCACGCGGGTGCCGATCTCGCTGATCGCCCGGCGGGATACGCCGCGCGACGGCACCGCACCCGCGATGCTCTACGGCCACGGAGCCTTCGGCGTCTCCGACGAGCCGACGCTGCGTCCCGAGTTCCGAGCGGTCGTCGATCGCGGGGTCGTGCTCGCCATCGCGCACGTGCGCGGCGGCGGCGAGCTGGGCCCGGACTGGCACCTGCAGGGTCGTGGAGAGCGGAAGCCGAACTCGTTCGTCGACCTCCTGGCCTGCGCCGACCATCTCGTGGACACCGGATGGGTCGCAGCGGACAGGATCGGAGCCTGCGGTGACGGCGCCGGGGCACTGCTGGTCGCGGGCGCCGCGAACCTCGCCCCGGACCGGTTCCGTGCGATCCTCGCGGGGGTGCCGCTGGTGGATCCTCTGGAGACCCTCCTGGACCCGAACGTCATGCTCACCCTCGAGGAATGGGCCGAGTGGGGTGACCCCGCGGCCGACGAGGCGACCTACCGCAGCCAGCGCGGGTACAGCCCCGCGGAGAACATCCGGGAGGCTGAGTACCCAGCGGTCTTCGCCTGGACCGCGCTCGAGGGCACGGACGTGCCCCCTGCCTGTGCGGCGATCTGGATCGCACAGCTGCGTGCACGGGTCACCTCGGACCCCGGCGAGCGCCCGATCCTGCTGCGCGCGACCCCCACCCTGGGCTCCGCCGGTGATCCCCGGGTGGAGGGCGTCGCCTGGCTCCTCGAGCAGCTGGGCGCAGTTACCCTCGGGGAATGACCGCCGAGCTCCCTGCCGCCCCGACCCCTGCG
>JAKDNE010000114.1 GCA_030451965.1 Brachybacterium sp.
CGTGGGAGATGTCCGGGTACTGGGTGGCGGAGTGGTTGCCCCAGATGGTCACGTTCTCGATGTCGGCGACCGCAGTGCCTGTCCTGGCGGCGAGCTGGCTGAGGGCCCGGTTGTGGTCCAGACGGGTCATCGCGGTGAACCGGTCGTCCGGCACGTCGGGGGCGTGCGCGGCGGCGATCAGTGCATTGGTGTTGGCCGGGTTGCCGACCACCAGGACTCTGACGTCGTCCGCGGCGCCCGCATTGATCGCTGCCCCCTGGGGACCGAAGATGCCGCCGTTGGCCTCGAGCAGGTCGCTGCGCTCCATGCCCGGGCCGCGAGGGCGGGCGCCGACGAGCAGGGCGACGTTCGTGCCCTCGAAACCGGCCGCCGGGTCGTCGAAGACGTCGACGCTCGTGAGCAGATCGAAGGCGCAGTCATCGAGCTCCATCGCGGTCCCCTCAGCGGCCTTCACCCCTTGCGGGATCTCCAGCAGCCGCAGCGAGACGGGGGTGTCCGGGCCCAGCAGCTGGCCGGAGGCGATGCGGAACAGCAGGGCGTAGCCGATCTGCCCGGCGGCACCGGTGACGGTCACGGTGACTGGTGATGTCATGTCGATCTCCTGGATCGTCGTCGATCTGGATGTGCCGTCAGACTACGCGACGTCACGAGTCGTCGTCGGTGGGGAGGGACTCGGCCGTCGACGGGGTGCTGCTGCGCATCCGCTGATACTTCCACCGTTCGGCGATGCTGGCCTTCGACGATGCCCGGTGGCCGGGCGAGAGCGGGTCCTTCCCGAGGACGGGATCGTCGCCGGTCTGGTAGGTGTCGGTCCAGACCTGGACCACCGACCAGGCCACAGCGGTCAGCGGCACGGCGAGGATCGCGCCGAAGAACCCGCTCAAGATCGTGCCGACAGCGAGTGCCAGCAGCACGACGAGGGGGTGCAGACTGAGCGCATGGCCCATCACCAGCGGCTGGAGCAGATGGCTCTCGAGCTGGTTGACCACAATGACGATCCCGATCACCACCAGCGCGATGAGGGGGCCGTGCGTCACGAGCGCCACCAGGGCGGCCAGGGCTCCGGCGACCGTAGCGCCGACGATGGGCACGAAGGCGCCGACGAACACGATGACCGCCAGGGGCAGCGCGAGCGGCACCCCGAGGATCGCCAGCGGCACCCCGATGAACACGGCATCGGCCGCCGCGATGATAGCGGTGCCGCGCACGTACCCGCCGAGCAGCTGGACGGTCCGGTCCCCGGATTCCGCAAGCTTCGCGCGGGTCCCGTCATGGAACCAGCGCAGCGTGAAGCTCCACAGCAGCTGGCCGTCTTTGAGGAAGAAGAACAGGATGACGATCATGAGCACCGCACCGGTGATGACCCCGGTGGCCGCTCCGATGCCGCTCAGCGCTCCGCCCAGGAACGACCCGCTGGTGACGACCCCTGTGATCTTCTGCAGAGCGGAGTCGATGGACGCGGTGTCGACGGGCACCGGACCGGTCCGCAGAAAGCGCTGGAGCTCCCCCCAGCCACCGACCGCAGAGGCCGACAGCTCATCCCACTCGCCGCGGACGGCGAAGACGATCCCGGTCACCACTCCACCCACCACCAGCAGCGTCCCCAGGAACACCGTGAGGGTGGCCAGGACGCGGGACCAGTGCCTGCGGACCAACCAGGCCACCATCGGAGCGACGGCCGAGGCGAGGATGAGTGCCACCAGCGCGGCGACCACCACGATCCCGATCCGCACCAGGACCCACAGCAGACCTCCGACCACGGCGGTGATCAGCAGCAGCTGCCCGCAGCGCGTGCTCACCCGTCCCAGGGAGTCGGACCAGAGGGCGGGGGAGCCCACGTCGCCCGCGCCGGGTCGCGGGTGACGGTCCGCCGGTTCGGGGAGCGATGGGGTGGACATGCACAGGAGGTTACGCTCCGAACATGTCGTCCGAGGCGCGTACAGCGGATCACGCAGCGATCATCTACAACCCGATCAAGGTCCCCCTCGACCGGATGCGAGACGCCGTCCAGGAGCAGGAGAGCCGCCAGGCATGGGGCGCCTCTCGATGGTTCCCGACCGATCGGCACGACTCGGGGCGCAGCGCGGCCCGCCGGGCGCTCGCGGCATCCCCCTCGGTCGTCATCGTGGCCGGAGGCGACGGGACGGTCCGTGCCGTCGCCGGTGTGGTCCTGGACAGCGGTACGCCGCTCGCCCTGCTGCCCTTCGGCACCGGAAACCTCCTGGCCCGCAACCTGGGGCTGCCCCTGGGGGACGTCACCGCGGCCGTCGCGGCGGCGTTCGGTGGGCTGACGCGACCCGTCGATGTCGGCGTCGTCGAGTTCGCGGATGAGGTGGGGGCGCAGAGCACAGAGATCTTCCTGGTGATGGCCGGCATCGGCCTGGACGCGGAGATGGCACGCACCACGAGGCCGCTGGCGAAGCGGCTCCTCGGATGGCTGGCGTATGTCCCGGCGATCGCCCGGTCGGTGCTCGCGAATCGTCCGCTCGACCTGACGTACCGGGTCGATGACGGACCCACCAGGACGGCGCGTGCTCATACCGTGATCATCGGGAACTGCGGGACTCTCACCGGAGGCATGCTCCTGCTTCCCGAGGCCACCTTCGACGATGGGCTCCTGGACGTGGTGATGCTGCGACCCTCCCGCAGGCTCGGGTGGGCGCGGATCGGGACGCGTTTGACGGTCCAGGGGGTCGCCCGCCGTTCCCGGGTCGGCCGCGGCATGCTGCGCCTCGCGCCCGGGCTGAGGGCTCTGACCTATGCCCAGGGGCGACGGTTCGAGGTCCGTTTCGCGATCCCCTACGTCGTGCAGCTCGACGGCGACAGCATGGGGCTCGCGCGCACGGCCCGGATCAGCCTCGATCACCGTGCCCTCCACGTGTGCGTCGAGGACGACCGCGGACGGGACGAGGGGCAGGAGGGACGTGCTCCTGCGGAGGCTCCTCGGGTCGACGGCTGATCGCTCCCGGCGCGAGCGCCGGGTCAGGCGCCCGCGGCGGTCCTCACTGCAGAGACTCGAACTTGCGGATCCAGGCGGAGCCGATCGGGTTCGCATCGGCCACCATGATCCCGAAGCGGTCCCCGGCGATCTCGGCGACCTGGGTCAGCGCGACGCGTCGCTCGTGCCCGCGGGAGTGGTCCAGGCGCCGCACGCCGTTCTCGATGATCGCGTCGAAGGAGTCGGTGCGGCCCAGGTAGGCCACGAAGGGCATGTCGAAGCGCTCGGCGTAGCGGGCGGAGAGGTCGCGGACCGCCTCGACGTCCTCCTCGGCGAGGTTCTCCAGCGCGAAGGAGCCCACGTCCTGGCTGATGGCGCCGGCCTGCTCCTCGTCGGCCGTGATCAGGGTGGCCATGTCCGGGTAGGTGCGCACCAGGGCGTCCTGCTCGGAGCGCTCCGCGGCCAGCACCGCGTCCTCGATCGCGGCGCGCAGGGTCGTGGCGTCGCTGAAGGGGCGGGCCTCCCAGGCCCGCTCGAGCGGCCAGGTGGCGCCGTTGAACAGGGACCCGAAGGTGGCCACGAAGGTCTCGCGGTCCATCGCGTCGACCTCGGTGATCCCGATCCGCTCGCCCTCGGTGGTGGTGGCGATGTGCGCGCCGCTCTGGCGCCCGATGTGGAAGAACACCAGGTTCAGCACGATCGCGGAGATCGCGCCGACGGTCACTCCGGAGGAGACGAACACCTGCGCCCAGACGGGGAACACCCCGGCGATGTCGGGCTTGAAGCTGACCAGCATCGCCAGTCCCAGCGAGGTGCCCACGATCACGGAGTTGCGGTTGTCGGTGAGGTCCACCTTGGACAGGGTCTGGATGCCCACCAGCGCGACCGAGGCGAACAGGGCGAGCGAGGCGCCGCCGAGCACGGGGGAGGGGATCGCGGCGACCACGGCGCCGGCCTTGGGCAGCACGCCGAGGACGATCATGAGCACGCCGGCTCCGGCGACCACCCAGCGGGACTTCACCCGGGTCAGGCGGACCAGGCCGATGTTCTGCGCGAAGCAGGTGTAGGGGAAGGAGTTCAGCACCCCGCCCAGCAGGGTCGACAGACCGTCCGCACGGATCGCCTCGGAGATGTTCTGGGGGCGGATCCGCTTGCCGACGATCTCTCCGGCGGCGAAGACGTCGCCGGTGGTCTCCACCATCGTGATCAGCATGACGATGATCATCGAGACGATCGCGGTCAGCGAGAAGGTGGGCACGCCGAAGTAGAAGGGCGTGGTGACGCCGAAGGCGGACGCCTCGGTGACGCCGCTGAAGGAGGTGTCTCCCAGCAGCACTGCGACGACGGTGCCGATCACCAGGCCCAGCAGCACCGCGATGGTGCCCAGGAAGCCGCGGAAGAACCGCTGGACCAGCACGATGATCCCGAGCGTGCCCAGCGCGTAGATGATGTCGCGGGCGGCGGGAGTGCCCTCGGCGTAGTTGGTGATGTCCCCGGCGGAGACGCCCAGCAGCGTGATGCCCATGGTGGTCAGCACGGTGCCGATCACCACCGGAGGGAAGAACCGCAGGATCTTCGCGAAGTACGGGGCGACCAGGAAGGTGAACAGGCCCGCCACGATGATCGAGCCGTAGATCATCGGCAGGCCCTGGGCGCCGCCCTCGCCGCCGGTCGCGGCCAGGCCGATCGCGATGATCGGGCTCACGGCGGTGGTGGTCACGCCCTGGATGATCGGCAGGCGCACGCCCACCTTCCAGAAGCCGACGGACTGGATCAGCGTGGCGATGCCGCAGGTGAACAGGTCGGCGTTGATCAGGTGGATCGTCTGCGCGGCCGTCAGGTTCAGACCCGAGGCGATCAGCAGCGGCACGATCACCGCACCGGCGTAGAAGGCCAGCACGTGCTGGAGCGAGAGCACCGTGAGCCGACCCGCCGGTGGGACCTGATCGACGGGATGACGGCGCGGGGCGGTGGGGCCGGGCAGAGGTGGAGGAGCTGCGGCGGTGGTCATCGATGTCCTTGAGGATCCATCGAGCGTGAGGCTCGACGTGGGGAGCGGAGGCGGGCCGCGCACCAGCGTAGGCCTCCTGCGGGCACCATCGCCGACGCGGGCCGTGAGATGGACGTGAGATCCCCGGCATCCTGTGGCCCCGGTCTCGGAAGCCAGGTAGAAGTGAACAGTGACGACCCCTTCTCCTCGCCGAACGCGACCCCTCGGCATCCTGCTGGTGGTGCTCGCCGTCCTCACCGTCGGCGTGAACCTGCGCCCGGGCGCGACCAGCGTCGGGCCGCTGATGACCGAGATCGTCGGTGCCTACGGACGCGGAGCGTTCGCCTCCGGTCTGCTCACCGCTCTGCCGCCGCTGATCTTCGGTGCGTTCGGCCTGCTCGCAGTCCCGCTCTCGCGTCGGCTGGGGCTGACCGGCACGATGATCGCCTCCTTCGTGCTGGCCGCACTGGGACTGCTGCTGCGGACCTCGAGCGAAGTCTTCGCCCTGTTCGTGGCGCTGTCAGGGCTCGCGCTGCTGGGTCCGGCGCTGGGCAATGTGCTGGTGCCGGCCTGGATCAAGCTGCACGGCGGGACCCGCACCGTCGGCCTGATGACGCTGTACAGCGCGACCCTCGCGATCGGCGGCTCGGCCGCGTCGGCGCTCGCGGTGCCGCTGGCGGGCTCCTCGGCCGACGGGTGGAAGGACTCCCTGCTGGTCTGGGGGATGGTGATCGCGGTGCCGGTGGTGGTCTGGGCGGTGGTGCTGACGCGCACCGGGCACGACTTCCCGCCACCCGCGGCGCACGGCGAGATCGGCGGCTCGCTGCTGCGCTCGCCCACCGCGATCGCTCTGACGCTGATGTTCGCACTGCAGTCGCTGAACGCCTACACGCAGTTCGGCATGCTCCCGCAGGTCCTCACCGATGCCGGGATCAGCCCCACCCGGGCCGGGGTGCTGGTCGCGGTGATCGCCGGCTGGGGCCTGGTGGGCGGGCTGGTGATGCCGACGGTGATCGCACGGGTCCCGGGCCTGCCCTGGATCGTGGGCGGCTTCGGCCTGCTCAACGCCGCCGGCTATCTCGGCCTGCTCCTGGTCCCGACGGTCAGCCCGATGCTATGGGCATGCGTGCTGGGCATCGGCGGTTTCGCCTTCCCCACCGCGATCGCGCTGCTGCCCGCGCGCACCCGCTCCCCACTGGTCACCGCCAGGCTCTCGGGCATGGTCCAGCCGATCGGCTACCTGCTGGCCGCGCTCGGCCCGATCACCGCGGGCATCCTGATAAATGCCACCGGATCGTCCAGCGTCGTGCTGTGGTTCCTGGCCGGTACCGGACTGCTGCTGGCGGTCGCCGGCTTCCGGGTGGGTCTGCCGCGTCTCGTCGACCATGAGATCAGGGCCTGACCTCCGCGCGCAATGCTCCCGGCGGGCGGCGGATTCCCGGGGAGGAGCAGCGTGATCCATGGAAGAATGCCCCCATGAGCCTCGTTCGCACCCTGCGCATCCTGGCCTCGCAGCGGCCGTCCCTGCCTCCTCGGGCCCTCGCCGCTCCCGCGCGCGTCCAGCGGCGCCGGCACGGTCACGTGCCGGTCACCTGGATCGACCCGGGCCTTGCGAGCACAGCGACCATCGTCCACCTGCACGGCGGCGCCTACGTGGCCGGCGAGAGTCCGCAGACCTGGAACTTCCTCGAGGAGACCGCCCGCCGCAGCGGTGCGGCCGGTGCGATGATCCACTACCGGCTCGCCCCGCGCCACAGTTTCCCCGCCGCGATCGAGGATGTGCTGCACGCGCTCGACGCCCTCTCCGTGCAGGCCATGCTGCGGCCCGGGCGCTGGGTGCTCTCCGGGGACGAGGCCGGTGCCGGGCTCGCGCTCGCCGTCGCGCAGGTCCTGGCCGGCTCGGAGGTGGGCTCCCCGGCGGCGCTGCTGCTGTCCTCCCCCTGGGCGGACCTCACCCACGAGGAGTACGCCGACGACCTGCGGGGGACGGCCGCCCGGCTCTACGCCGGTGCCGTGCCGCGCACCGAACCGCGTCTCAGCCCGCTGTACGGCGACCTGTCGAACCTGCCGCCGGTGCACCTGGTCACCGGGGCGAGGGACGTGCTGGTCGAGGACAGCCGCCGCCTGGACGCCGCACTCACCGCGGACAGCGCCGCGCACGAGTACCTCGAGGTCCGCGGCGGCGGCGAGCAGGTCGCGATCGAGGGCCGGGGCCCGCAGTCCCAGCAGGCGCGCCGCTTCCTCATCGAAGCCGCTCGCGAGGCCATGGGCATGGAGGAGGCCGCGGGCGCCGCGCACTGACCGCAGCGCTCGCGCAGGACGACGGCCCGCAGCCCGTTCAACGCAGCCCGTTCAACGCGACCGGGTCATCCCAGACGGGTCACCGCAGCTCGGGCTCGGCCGCATCCGCACGGCCGGTGTCCGCATCGAGCCGCCGACGGATCGTCGCCGCGGTCTCACGATCCTGCCGGGTGGCCTTGTCGACCAGGGCGGTGGTGTCGTGGTCTGGCTCCTCCGGCTGCAGCACCGTCCACACCATGAAGCCGATGGTCAGCAGCAGGCAGAGGCCGGCCAGTATCAGCAGCACGGGCCAGGAGAAGGCGACGGGATCCCAGAAGGCATCACCCACGACGGGCGCGACGGCTCCTGCGGCGATGCCCATCGCTGCCCCCTGAGGTCGTGACGCGAGAACCCCGGGTCGATGATGGTGGGATCCCCGGGGTGCACAGAACATCGCCAGCATAACGCCGCTGGGCACCCTGAGGTTATGCTGGAAATACTATGGCTGACGTTATTGTCGGGCGCTTTGCGCTCATCGACCTGATCGCCCAGGGCGGTTCCGGGTCCGTCTGGCGCGCATGGGACTCCAAGTCCGAGCAGCTCTGCGCCGCCAAGGTCCTGCGTCAGCGCGATTCCGCGGATCTCATGCGCTTCGTGCGGGAGAAGGGCGTCAGCTTCGATCACCCGCACCTGCTCACCCCCTACGGATGGGGGGCAGAGGACGAGCACGTGGTGATCGCGATGCCGCTGGTCTCCGGTGGGACGCTCGAATCCGTGGTGAAGAAGCAGGGCAAGCTCGCCGAGCCGGCCGTGGTGGTGCTCCTCGACCAGCTGCTGGACGGGCTCTCCCACGTGCACGCCGAGGGCTGGATCCATCGCGACGTGAAGCCCGCGAACATCATGTTCGCACCGCGCGGCACCGCATTCCCCGTCTCGCGGCTGGCGGACTTCGGCATCGCGGTCCACGAGACCGACGTGCGCTTCACCCATGTGGGCATGGTCAACGGCACGCCGGGCTATATGGCTCCGGAGCTGTTCTCGATGGCCGAGCCGGCCCCCTCGCACGACCTGTACGCGGCCGGGGTGGTGGCGATGGTCGCGCTGAACGGCCCGCTCACGCTGCACGACGGCTCCTTCCGGCCCGACGAGCTGAACCGGTACCTGCAGGGGGTCACCCCGAAGCTCTCCGCGGTGATCCGTCGCCTGGTGGCGGCGCAGCCGGAGGACCGCTATCAGGATGCCGACACGGTGCGGCGCGATCTTCCGCGGGTGCCGCAGGGCTACCCGCTGGCCCACGCCGACGGTGCCCCGCTGAACCTCCAGGACACCCTGGACCCGCTGCCGCCCGATGCGCCCGGTGCCGCTCGCCCGGAGCGCCCGGCACCCCAGCCTGCCGGCCCCACGATGGAGGCGATCCGGTCCGGACGGGTCCAGCAGGGCTTCAGCTCCGGCTCCCCCTCCCCGCAGACCGGCCCGCAATGGGCGCAGCAGACGCTCCCGCAGGACGCTCCCTCGCCGCAGGGTGTCCCCTCGCCGCAGAGCGCGCCGTTCAACCCGCATCCCGTGACCGCGACCCGAACCAGCACCGGAGCCACCGGGCAGGACGGCTCGACCCGGCGCAGCACCATGATCGCGGTCGCGCTGGGGACGGTCTCGGCCCTGGTGCTCGGCGCGATCGTCGCGATCGTGCTGCTGCTGGTCTTCGACAACGCCTCGGCCTCCGGGCTGTTCGATGGCGGGACGGTGAGCAGCCTCGATGCCTCCTTCGCCGAGGTCGAGCGTGGCCAGGAGTGCGTCCCCGAGGACGTGGGCGTCATCGCCCTCACCTCCGAGGGCGAGTACCTCTCCTGCACCGAAGCGCCGGACGGCGAGGGGCTCGCCTTCTCCTGATCTGCGCGGTCAGCGGGTGGCGACCGCGGTCGTGTCCAGGGCCTGCAGGCGGATCAGGCCCA
>JAKDNE010000500.1 GCA_030451965.1 Brachybacterium sp.
TCGCGCATGCGCATGATCTCGTTCGCCTGGATCTCGAGGTCCGAGGCCTGGCCGCCACCGCCCTCGCCGCCCATGGCGGGCTGGTGGATGAGGATCCGGGCGTTGGGCAGCGCGAGCCGCTTCCCCGGCGCGCCGGCGGCCAGCAGCACCGCGGCGGCAGAGGCCGCCTGGCCGAGGCACACCGTGGTGACCTCCGGCTTGATGTACTGCATCGTGTCGTAGATGGCGGTCAGCGCGGTGAACGAACCACCCGGGCTGTTGATGTAGAGCGTGATGTCGCGGTCCGGGTCCTGGGACTCCAGGACCAGCAGCTGGGCCATGACATCGTCTGCCGAGGCGTCGTCGACCTGGACGCCCAGGAAGATGATGCGGTCCTCGAACAGCTTGGTGTAGGGGTCCTGGCGCTTCATGCCGTAGGCGGTGCGCTCCTCGTACTGCGGGAGCACGTAGCGCGAGCTGGGCATCGGGGCCAGGCGGCCCGCCTGGGCGGTCGGCAGCGCGCCGAGGGTGCGGGGATCGAAGGTCACAGGGTCTCCTTGCGTGAAGGGCGGTCGGTGGATGCCGGGGTGGTCACTCGGCGGTGCCGCCACCGCCGGTGACGTCGCCGGAGCCGCTGACGATCTTGTCGATGAAGCCGTACTCGAGCGCCTCGGTGGCGGTGAACCACTTGTCGCGATCGGAGTCGGCGGTGATCTGCTCGACGCTCTTGTCGGTCTGCTCCGCGATCAGCTCCGCGAGAGTGCGCTTCATCGAGAGGATCAGCTCAGCCTGGATCTTGATGTCCGTGGCGGTGCCGCCCAGGCCGCCCAGCGGCTGGTGCATCAGCACTCGCGTGTGCGGGGTGGCGTAGCGCTTGCCCTTGGTGCCGGAGGAGAGCAGGAACTGACCCATCGACGCGGCCATGCCCATGCCGACCGTCACCACGTCGGGCTTGACGAACTGCATGGTGTCGTAGATGGCCATGCCCGCGGTGATCGAACCACCGGGACTGTTGATGTAGAGGTAGATGTCCTTGTCGGGATCCTCCGCCGCGAGCAGGAGCAGCTTCGAGCAGATGGCGTTGGCATTCTCATCGCGCACCTCCGAACCGAGCCACACGATGCGCTCGCGCAGCAGGCGCTGATAGACGTTGTCGTCCAGTCCCATCGGGGTGTCGCCGGCCGCATTGCGGGGCGGGGAGGTCTGAGTGCTCTGCGAGGACACGGGGTCTCCTTCATGCCGGAATTCGCTGATGGGTCGACTCTAGGCGCTGGGCGGACCTCGCACGGACCCTGTTCGCCGCAGGCGCACTGCGCCGGGCCCCTTCGCCACCGCTCCGCCGGTGCCCCGTCACCGCTGCCGGGTGTGCGTCACCCCTCGCCGCTTCGTCAAGTCGTGGTGCGATCAGGTCACGGAGGAACCGGATGCGTAAAAATCGTCCCAAATAAACGGTTGGGCTCTGCCAAGCCCGCAGACCTCGCGCCCCCGCTGCTCCTACGGTGGTCCCATCGCCACGACAACGGTGGACACGAGCCACGACACCAGTGGTCCCGAGCATCCCGCAGTACATGCCCGGCCCCTGGTCGGGACCGGAAGGAACGAACCGCACATCATGGCCCAGAACAACACTCACCGCACCCCCGGCCGCGCCCAGCTCCCGACCCACCAGGCA
>JAKDNE010000501.1 GCA_030451965.1 Brachybacterium sp.
CCTCGCAGGAGGAGGAGCAGGATTCTGCGCCGCCGACGGCCGCCGATCGGCCGGGCGCGTCCTCTCCGACGTCCGACTCCTCCACCCCGACGGACCCCGGCACGGCGACCGACGATCCCCCGTCCTCGACGCCCGAGTACGACGCGGACCAGAAGGAGGCGGCCGCACTCGCAGTGCTGATGACCTCCCTGTTCGCGCACGGGGTCTCCGACGGGGAGGTGGGCATCTCCCCCGCCGAGGCCAGGGCGGAAGCCGAGGCCTCCGGAGCCGGCAGTGCCGCCGACGAGGCCGACGGGAGCAGCTCCGCCGACAGCGACGACGCCTCCGACGGCGGCGGCGATGAGCTCGCCGAGACGGGCACGGAGGCGTCCACGCCGGCGGCACTTGCAGGGCTCACGCTGCTCGGCGGTGCCGGTCTGCTCTGGCATCAGCGGCGTCGGCGGGACTGACCACCGACGCGGTTCCCGGGCTCAGGCGCGGAGCTCTCGCCGGGCCTGCAGCGCGATCAGCGCCGCGATCAGCAGGGCGCCGACCACCAGCGCGGCTCCGCCCACGGCGACCGCGCCGCTGACGCCGAGCAGCGCGCCGAGCCAGCCGAGGGTGATCCCGTTGCCGGTGCGCATGCCGCTGCCGATCATCGAGTAGACCCCGACTACGCGTCCGCGCTGGTGCTCCGGGGCGCGCAGCTGCACCAGCGCCTGACCGATCGCGGTCGCGGCGAGGTTCGCGATGCCGCCGATCACCAGGGCGATCAGCGCCACCGCGTAGTGGCCGGTGGTGGCCACGATCAGGGAGGTGAGCCCGAACATCACCGCGGCGATCACGGCGCCGCGCACGTCGACCTTGAGGATCCCGGTGGCCTCGAGCAGGATCCCGCCCACCACTCCCCCGATGCCGTTGGCGAACAGCAGCGCGCCGTACCCGATCCCGGCCTCGTCCCCGGCGCCGAGCGTCTGGGCGAAGTTCGGCATCGCCACCTGCAGCGAGGCTCCCACGCACACGGCGATCAGTCCGGCCAGCGCGATCATGCCCACCAGCACCCGGTCATTGCTGACGGTGCGCAGCACCCGCGGGGTGTCCAGGATCGAGATCCGCTCCCTGTGCACATGGCCGCTGCGCACGTGCCCGGTGAAGGGGGTGCGGATCATCAGCAGGGTCATCGGCAGGTAGAACAGGATGTTGACGAAGATGCCGTACGTCGGCCCGAGCGCCAGCAGCAGCGCCGAGCCCACCACCGGACCGGCCAGGACTCCGAGGCTCTTGAAGGTCGCGTTCAGCCGCACAGCGCTGGGCAGTTCAGCAGGCTCGGCGAAGTCGTGGAGCATCAGCTGCTCGGCCGGGCCCCACAGCGCGCCCGCCAGGCCGTGCAGCACCAGCAGCACGCAGGCGCTCCACATCTCCAGCGTCCCGGTGAGGAACAGCAGGCCCCAGCTGAGCGAGACGAGCGCGAACAGGATCTGGGCGGCCTGGATGATGCGCCGGCAGTCGTACTTCTCGGCGAGGCCGCCGAACAGCACGGAGAACAGCAGGAACGGCAGCCAGTGGCTGATCACCTGGAAGCCCACCAGCCAGGGCGAGGCGAACACCTCCCACAGCACCCAGTAGGTGATGACGTGCTCGATGTTGTCGGCCATCATCGAGAG
>JAKDNE010000502.1 GCA_030451965.1 Brachybacterium sp.
TTGATCGGCAGCGGCACCCCGAGCAGCGGCAGCTGGTCGGCGAGCTCCCGGACAGCCCCGGAGCGACGGGACTCCTCGAGCCTTTCGGCCACGGCGCGGGCCTGCTCGCGGGTGAGGTCCTCCAGGAGATGGGCGAAGGCTCCCACCTCGGCGCCCATCGATCGGGCCGCGTCGAGGGTGCGCTCGGCGAGGTCCTCGACGTCGAGCTCTCCGGCGCGCAGGGCGGCGGCCGTCTCCAGGGCGCCCTGTGGCGTCTCGGGCTGCTCGCTCATCGCTGCTCCCCCGCTGTCGGCCGCTCCGCCTCGGGCACAGCGCTGCGTACGTGGTCGACGATCCCGGGGAGCGCTTCGTCGATCTGCTGCCAGGCGGTGTCGAAGCCGCTCTCGTCCCCGTACCAGGGGTCGCGGATTCCGGTGTCCTCGACGGGGCGCGGCGCGAAATCCCTCACCATCCGCACCGTCTCGTCTGCCCGCGAGGCGCCCAGTGCCTGCTGCACGCGGCCAACATGGTCGTGGTCGAGCGTGAGCACCAGGTCGGCCGCCTGCAGCTCGGCGCTGTCCATCTGCCGGGCCCGGTGGTCGGCGGATTCGATGCCCTGACGGCGCAGCAGGTCCCCGGCGCGGGGGTCTATCGGGTTCCCGACCTCCCAGCCGGAGGTGCCTGCGGAGGCGACCTCGACATGCTCTCCGAGACCCGCCTGCTCGAGAGCCTCGCGCACGGCGTACTCGGCCATCGGGGATCGGCAGATGTTGCCGGTGCAGATGGTGAGGATCCGGTAGGTCACCGTTCGTCTCCGTCCGTCTGGTGGGAGGCTGTCTCCAGCAGGTCCGCATACTCGCGGTGGCGCTGGATCCACCCGCGCACGAACCAGCAGGTGGGGCGGACGCTCATGCCCAGACCGCGGATGTCGTCGAGGGCGAATCGCACGATGGCGGAGCCGATCCCGGTACCGGAGCGCTCGGGGGCGACCACGGTGGAGCGCAGGTCCCGCAGACGCACACCGAGGGCCTGGCCGTCGCCGGCGGGCGGGTCCTCGTCCTCATGGGCGAGGACGGCGACGACCTCGTCCCCGTCCAGCGCCTCGTAGCGGTCGCGATCGGCATTGTGGACCAGGCGCACCGCGCCCGGCTCGGCGGAGGTCTCATCCATGCCGATCACGGTACACTGCCGGTCATGCCCGCGCCCCTGATCTGGCACATCACCGAACTGTCCGCCTGGGAGGCGGCTGTCCGGTCGGGCTCGTACACCCGCGCCACGCGCGATCGCGAGCTCGCCGACGAGGGGTTCATCCACGCCTCCTGGCCCGAGCAGATCTCGAAGGTCGCCAAACGCGTCTACCCGGACCGTCCCGCGGATCTGGTGATCCTCGAGATCGATGTGGGCCGTGTCGAGGCGGCCGGCATCGCGGTGGACATCGAAGCCGATGTGGATGGCAAGGGCCGCGGCTACCCCCACATCAACGGCCCGCTGCCGGTCAGCGCCGTGGTCCGGCTGCGCCGCACCAAGTGGATCGGCCGAGAGTTCGTGGTCGTCGCCTGATCGACGTGCTGCGAGGCACGAGCGGCAGGAGACCAGGCAGTGAGCACCGCCTGATCGACGTGCTGCGAGGCACGAGCGGCAGGAGACCAGGCAGTGAGCACC
>JAKDNE010000115.1 GCA_030451965.1 Brachybacterium sp.
CGACCGGGAACAGGGCACGCACCGGGACGTCGTCTCCTTCGTCCGGCGCGGCGAACGCCTCACGCAGGGCAGGCAGAACGCCTGGGACCGACTCTCCCCGACCTATGTGATCGATCCGCCGCGGGGACGTCGCGACACCCTCCCCGCCGCGGGCACCCGGCTGGACCCCGCCGAGCTCTTCGGCCGGAGCGCCGAGCTCGTGGTCGAGGTGGGCAGCGGCACCGGCGAGAACATCGTCGCCGCCGCGCTCGACCACCCCGAGCGCGATCATCTCGGCGTCGAGGTGTACCTGCCCGGCCTCGCGCAGACCCTCAGCCGGGTGGAGCGGTCAGGGAGCCCCGAGAACCTCCGGATGCTTCCCTTGGACGCTCAGCGCGCACTGCCGGCGATGCTGCCCGAGGGCGCGATCGACCAGCTGTGGGTGTACTTCGCCGATCCCTGGCCCAAGCAGCGTCACCACAAGCGCCGCCTGATCAACCCTCCGTTCCTGGACGCGGTGCTGCCGCTGCTCGCCGATGATGCGACATTCCGTCTGGCCACGGACTGGGCGCAGTACGCCCATCACATGCGCTCACAGCTGGATGCACGCCCCGAGCTGACCCTGCTGCACCCCGAGGGCCCGCGCCCCGAGGGCCGCTCCTCGGACGTCGTGCCACCGAACATCGCGGCCACCGGATGGGCACCGCGATTCGAGGGTCGTGTGAAGACCGGCTTCGAGAACAAGGGTCGCGGCGCGGGACGCCTAATATGGGATCTCGCGTACACCCGGGTGCCTCGGCACCCGGAGCCGGACGACGCCTCGGACATCGAGGGGCCGACGGCGCAGTGACCGCCCCGAGCGGCACCGTCAGAGAGGGACCTGAATGACCGACCCCACCGACGTCGAACTCCCCGGCGACTGGGAGGACGACGACCAGCCCGATCCCGGACGGCGTCGCGGACGTCGCGCCGCTCTCATCGCTCTGGGGATCGTGGCCGCGCTGGTGATCGGCGTCGGCCTGGTGATCGGCAACTACCTGAGCGGCCTCCAGGACTCCTACGAGAAGCGCACGGTCGTACAGATCACGCGAGGCGCCTCCGACGGCGAACGGCCCGAGGAGATCGACGGCTCCGGTCGCAACTTCCTGCTGCTGGGCTCGGACAAGCGCTCCTCGGAGGACGCGGCCTCCCAGGGCGTCAGCGGCCAGCGCTCGGACGTGATGATGCTGGTGCACATCTCGGAGGACAACGAGAGCGTCTACGTCATGTCCTTCCCTCGCGATCTCTACGTCGACGTTCCCGGACACGGCGAGGACCGCATCAACTCCGCCCTGGCCTACGGCGGCGTGGGACTGGCGGTGACCACGGTGGAGAACTTCACCGGGGTCCCCATCGACCACGTCGCCCTCATCGACTTCGACGGGATCCAGGGGCTCGTGGACACCCTCGGCGGGATCGACGTCGAGGTGCCCGTGAGCTTCGAGGCGGGCGGCCACCAGTTCACCGAGGGCGTCCAGACCCTCGACGGCGCCGAAGCTCTGACCTTCGTGCGCGAGCGCAAGCAGTTCTCCGATGGCGACTTCCAGCGCAATCGCAACCAGCAGGCGGTCCTCAAGGGCATCGCCGACTCGCTGATCAGCGCCGAGACGCTCAGTGACCCGGGCAAGCTCGCCGCCACCATCGAGTCGATCTCGCCGTACCTCACCACCGATGACGGCCTGAGCGCCACGGCGATGGTGGAGCTGGGGCTGTCCATGCGTTCCGTCCGCAGCGGCGATCTGTACTTCCTCGCGGTGCCTCACGGTGATCCGTTTACGACCAGCGGCGGCGCCAGCGTCGTCGCCACCGACGAGGAATCCATGGACGTGCTGCGGGAGGCATTGCGTGTGGACGGCATGGGAACCTATTACGCTCAGAACGCAGGGACGTACTGAGCAGCTCGATCCCTCGCACCGGCAGCATCGCCGGTTCACCCGACGCCTGGAGGAAACAGTGGCCAATCCGCTCGTGAGCATCGCCGTCCCCGTGGCGGGAATCGTCGCTGCCAAGGTCGGCACCAAGGCCGCAGCAGCAGGCTGGGGTGCCGTCTTCGGTGAGGACGCCCCCACCGTCAAGGCCGAGAAGGCCGCGCAGAAGGATGTCGTCAAGCGCCGCAAGCAGGCGAAGAAGGAGGGGCTCTCGAAGGCCGAGATCGCCACCATCAAGGATCCCGTGGATGACCAGCCCATCTGGAAGATGATGCTGTGGGCGACGGTCTCCGGGGTCCTCCTCCAGGGGCTGCGTATGGGGGCCAAGCGCGGCGCCAAGGCCGGGGCCGAGCGGCTCACCACGCGGCGCCCGCGTCCCAACCGCGGCTGACCGGACCGTGGCCGTTCGCGGCCTGAGCATGCACGAGGGCGCCCTCCTGCAGTCGTGGGGTCGGGAGGGTCAGAACTCCTGGACGTCCATGCCCTCGCCGAGCGTGTCCAGGGAGTCTCCGGTGACCAGGAAACCGACGCGACGCACCAGCGAGACCGCATGATCACCGATCCGCTCGTAGAAGCGGATCAGCAGGGTGAGGTCGATCACCTGGGCGTGGGTGTAGGTGTCCTCGTCGCTGCCGGAGATCTCCCGCGAGATCGTGAGCATCAGCTCGTCGAGCTCGTCGTCCCGCTTCTCGACCTGGGCCGCGAGCGCCAGATCCCGGTTCGCGATCACCTGGGAGGCGGCCTGCAGCGCGGTCAGTCCCAGCACCGACATCCTGGAGATCTGCTCCCGGTGCTGCGCGGGCACCGCGATCTCGGGATGTGCGCGGCGGGCGACCAGCGCGACGTGCGCCGCCAGGTCACCCATCCGCTCGAGCGAGGAGCTCATGCGCAGCGTGGCGACCAACAGCCGCAGGTCAGTGGCCACCGGCGACTGGCGGGCGAGCAGCTCGACGGCCTTCGCGTCCAGCTCCACCTGCCGTGCGTCCAGGTGCGGATCGGCGGTGACCACCCGCTCCGCCAGTGCCGGATCCCCCTCGAGCAATGCGATGGTCGCGCCCTCCAGCGCCGTCCCGACCATCTCGGACATGTCGATCAGGTCCTCGACGATGTGCCGCAGGTCGCTCTGATACGCCTCGCGCATGATGGGTTCTCCTCACTCCGACGGTGCCTCTCGCTGCGATCCTCCCAGGGGCGCATGAACGGGAGACGACGGGCCGTGAACGCGAAGCATCCTCGACGTGAACTCCTGGCCGCAGCGGTGATACGGCTCGGGCAGGGCGAGGAGCGGGAGGCTCCGGGGCCTACGCTGTGCGGGTGCCCCTGTCTGCGCTCCTCGTGCTCGCCGGCGCGATCGGTCTGGTGATCGGCGTCGCTGCGTCGCTGACGCTCGCCCGCTCGGATCGGCGGCACGGTCCGGGTCCCGCCGCGCTCGACCCGGCGATCCCCGAACCCGCGACCGAGGTGCTGGCGATCCTGTCCTCCGCGTACGTGGTGCTCGATGCCGCCGGCGACGTGCTGCGCGCTTCGCCGCTGGCCTACTCCTACGGGATCGTCCGCGCGGCCGAGGGCGATTATCCGCGGCTGGCCAGCGGCGAGCTGATGGAGCTGGCAGCCGACGTCGGTCGCAACGGTGGATTCCGTGACGAGCGCCTGACGTTGCAGCGCTCGAGCCAGGGCGATTCCGAGGCGGTGATCGATGTGCGGATCGGGGCGCTGGGTGAGCACGGCGCACTGCTGCTGGCAGAGGACCTCACCCGCGCGGTGCGCGTCGAGGAGACCCGGCGCGATTTCGTGGCCAATGTGTCCCACGAGCTGAAGACTCCCGTCGGTGCCATCACGCTGCTGGCCGAGACCATGGAGGATGCCGCCGAGGATCCGGAGGCCGTGCGCCGGTTCGCCGGCCGCATGCAGAGCGAGACCCATCGGCTCTCCCGTCTGGTGCAGGAGATCATCGAGCTCTCACGCGTCCAGGGCAGCTCCGCGCTGCCGGATGCGGAGCCGATCGAGATCGACGAGGTGGTCGAGGGCGCGGTCTCCCTGAATCGCAACTACGCCCTCGGTGCCGGGATCGAGGTCGCCGTCGGCGGGACGGACGGTCTGCAGGTCTTCGGCTCCGCCTCGATGCTCACCACCGCTCTGTCCAACCTGATCTCCAATGCGATCGCCTGCTCCGACCCGCGCACCCGGGTCGGGGTGTCCGTCCGGCGCGTCGAGGGCATGGTCGAGATCTCCGTCAAGGACCAGGGCATAGGCATCTCCAAGGAGAACCTGGAGCGGGTCTTCGAACGGTTCTTCCGGGTGGACCGCGCGCGATCACGGACCACCGGCGGGACCGGGCTGGGCCTCGCGATCGTCAAGCACATCGCGAACGATCACGGCGGCGAGGTCACCGCCTGGTCGCTGCCCGGGCAGGGCTCGACCTTCACGCTCCGGCTGCCCGAGATGGGCCGCACCGAGACCATCACCGCAGAGGCACGGCGGACCGCGGCCATCGAGGCCGCACGGGCCCCCGTTCCCGCACCCACCATGACGACCGATCGCCGGTCCGGAAAGGCTCACTGATATGACGCGCATCCTGATCGTGGAGGACGAGGAGTCCTTCTCCGATCCGCTCTCGTACTCATTGCGGAAGGAGGGGTATGAGGTCGCCGTGGCGGACAACGGCACCGATGGGCTGCGGATCTTCTCCACCCAGGGCGCCGACCTGGTGCTGCTGGACCTCATGCTGCCCGGGATGAGCGGCACCGAGGTGTGCCGGGAGATCCGGCGCGGCTCGAGCGTGCCGGTCATCATGCTGACCGCCAAGGACGACGAGTTCGACAAGGTGCTGGGCCTGGAGCTCGGTGCCGATGACTACGTCACCAAGCCCTACTCCTCACGGGAGCTGCTGGCCCGCATCAGGGCCGTGCTGCGTCGCGGCCAGGACTCCGCGGAACGGGAGGACGACGCCGTCCTGAGCGCCGGCGGCATCATGATGGACGTGGAGCGCCACGTGGTCGAGGTGCACGGCGACGAGGTGGCGCTGCCGCTGAAGGAGTTCGAGCTGCTCGAGATGCTGCTGCGCAACGCGGACCGGGTGCTCACCCGCGGCCAGCTCATCGAACGGGTCTGGGGAGCCGACTACGTCGGCGACACCAAGACCCTCGACGTGCACGTCAAGCGTCTGCGCGCGAAGATCGAGGACGATCCCCGGAACCCGGTGCGCCTGGTCACGGTGCGGGGCCTGGGCTACAAGTTCGAGTCCGGCAGCTGAGGACCGGCCCCGACCGCCCGGCACCGGCTGGTGGCCGGGAGATGACCTGCGATGCAGAACGCCCCGCAACCTGGGTTGCGGGGCGTTCCGAGCAGCATCTCGGGAGGCTGTCAGCCGTCGGTGTCGTCCTCGATCTCGTAGTGCTCGAGGGAGGCGTCCAGTGCGGGCAGGGAGATCGTGGTGGTCTGACCGTCGGCGGTGATATCGAGGTTCAGGACCGTGCCGGGAACCACGTCGGACGCGCCGATCGGGACCGGCTGGCGGCCCTCCCCCGGGCCCAGCTCCACAACGCCCCCCGCGGGCACCTGCACCTCGGTGGAGAAGAGCGAGGAGCCATCGGAGGTCAGGCCCTCGAGGGAGACCGTGATCTCCTCGTGCGCGTAGCTCACCACGGTCGCGGAGAACATCGGAGTGCCGTCATCGGCGACGACCAGCACGGCATTGCGGACGCCGGCGAACAGGGCCTCGTCCTGCGTGATGCTCCCATTGGTGCCGTCGGCCGCCTGATAGAAGTCCTTGGTCTGCACCGGGGACATGTACGTGCAGCCGGTGGCCGCGAGCGCGAGGCCCAGGGCTGCGGCGGAGAGCACGGAACGGCGGGAACGGCGCACGGAGGACTCCTGTTCGATGCCGCTGAGCGGCGGGGACGTACGGGGACAGCCCTGACAGGTTACCCCACCGCGAGCTCCTCGAGACGCCGGGGACACGAAGCGTGACGGGGTCGGTCCGCGCCGTCTTCTCTGCGGGGACGAAGGTCCTCGGAGAGGGCTATCCGCCAGGTCGGCACGCATTTTATCACGACCCCTCGGTGCTAGACTGATGCGCGGAAAGGGGACCCACCACATGAACTTTGCCGTCGGCGAGACCGTCGTCTACCCGCACCACGGTGCCGCGCTCATCGAGGAGGTCAAGACCCGCACCATCAAGGGCGAGGACCGCACCTACCTCAAGCTGAAGGTCGCCCAGGGTGATCTGACCATCGAGGTCCCCGCAGAGAACGTCGACCTCGTCGGCGTGCGCGATGTCGTGGACAAGGAGGGCCTCGAGGAGGTCTTCGAGGTGCTGCGCCAGCCCTACACCGAAGAGCCCACCAACTGGTCGCGCCGCTACAAGGCGAATGTCGAGAAGCTCGCCTCCGGTGACGTGAAGAAGGTCGCGGAGGTCGTGCGCGACCTGTGGCGTCGTGATCAGGATCGCGGGCTGTCCGCCGGGGAGAAGCGGATGCTGGCGAAGGCGCGGCAGATCCTGGTCTCCGAGCTCGCTCTGGCGGAGAAGACCGACGAGGCCAGCGCCGAGTCGATCCTCGACGAGGTCCTCGCCTCCTGAGCCCACCCTCTTCCATGTCATCCGTCCCGTCCCCGGCCACCGTGCGTCCGGTCGTCCTCGCGCTCGCACCGCCCGCCCCGGGCCTGTCGCGGGGCGCGTCGATCCCATGCCTCGAGCGGCTCGGGGGCTCCCGGCTCATCGATCGGCTCCTGGGCACGCTGCACGGCGTCGGCCTGCAGGCTCCGCTGGTGATCACCACGGAGGCCGCTCACGCCCCGCTGCGCGCCACGCTGGGACGGAGCATGGCGGTGATCGCGGTCGCCGGGGGCCGGGACGCAGCGCTGCGCGTCGCTCTGGACCGGAGCGAGGAGGAGCTGCTGCTGATCCATGACGCGGAGCGCGCGCTCACCTCGAGTGAGGTCGTCCGCGAGGTGCTCGCGGCATTGCGCCCGGAGGATGACGCCGTGGTCCCGGTGATCGCGCTGACGGACTCCGTCAAGGAGGTCCGCCAGGACGGGCTGCGCAACATCGACCGCTCGACCCTGGCGGGGCTGCAGAGTCCCCGACTGCTGCGTCGTCGGGTGCTCGAGTCGGCACTGCCCACCGACGGCACGACGCCGCAGGGGCCGTCGACGGGCACCCTTGCCGAGGCCGGCCACGAGGGGGATGCCGACGCCTGCGGCTTCGACGAGATCCGGGTGGCGCTCGAGCACGGGGCGCGGGTGCGCACGGTGCACGGCTCGCACGCCGGATTCGCGGTGCTGGACCGCCTCAGCCTCTGGCAGGCACAGATCTCGCTGGGGCTGGCCCGGGACACCTCCCACCACCACGGGTTGGCACGACGCCACTGATCCGCCGGGCGGCGGGTGGCCGCCCGTGCCTCGTTCAGCGGCCCCGCCGGCTCCTCCACACCGTCCGGAACTCCGCGGCCATCCGACCGGGCTTGGACAGCGTGCTCCTGGGCAGGCTGCTCGCCAGTTCCCCGGGATCGCGGCGCAGCCTCCGCATCAGGCGTCGGGGCTTGCTGGAGATGCGCTGACGGAGATCCGGCAGATAGTCCTCGGAGATATCGAGCCTGGTCACCGCCCCGCAGCCGGTGCACCTGATCTGGGACACGAAGCGGCCCGCGTAGACCACCACATGCTCCGCCTCCCGATCGCACGCGGTGCAGCGCAGGAAGCTCTCCTGGATGTTCATCGGCCCCTCCTCACCCTGACCTCAAACCTAGCGCGCTGACCACGTCCTGGGCCAGGAGCAGGTCCTGCGCATAGGTGATCTTGACGTTGGTCTCCTCGCCGCGCACCCAGGTCACGGGGATGTCCGTGTACTCCTCGGCACAGGATGCGGTGTCGGTGCCCACGAAACCGTCGCGAGCAGCCGCCTCATAGGCGTCGAGGATCGTCGCGGCATGGAAGCCCTGAGGGGTCTGCACCCGCACCAGTGTGCTCCGATGACGCTCGGAGCTCGCCCTCAGCGTGCCGTCCCGGCCTGCCGCGGCGATGTCGGCAGCGGGGATGCCGGGAACGGCGCCCCCGGTCTCCCGAGCGGCGTGCAGGACCGCCGAGACCAGCCCGTGGGAGACCAGCGGGCGGGCGGCGTCGTGGATGAGCACGGTGTCGATGACGCCGCTGTCGATGCGGTCGGCGAGATGCCGCAGGGCGAGCAGCTCCGACTCCTGACGGGTCTCTCCCCCGGTGATGATCTCCAGCGGGGAGTCGGTCTCCCGGGCGTTGACGAAGCGCGCGTGCTCGAGATCGTCGGGGCGGACCACGAAGACGAGGAGCCCGATGCCTTCGACAGCGGAGAGCGTGTTCAGGCCCCAGGCCGCGATGCTGTGCCCGGCCAGCGGCAGGAACGCCTTGTTGATCCCGGCCCCCACCCGGGTGCCTGACCCGCCGGCGAGCACCACTCCGGCAGCCCTGCCATGCAGGCGGTGGGCGCGGGCGCGGCGGGGCTGGGTCACGCGGGCCATCGTAGACGCCGGCGCCCCTCTCGTGGATCCTCCAGCGAGGGCATGAGAGAATCGACCCTCGCAGGTGCGACTGCTGCGGAGCACCGCAGCAGATCGGCGCACCACCCTCCACCCCACCACAGTCCAGGAGATCGAATGCTCACCATCGCCATCGTGTGCGGCGCAGGAATCGCCACCTCCGCACTGATCGCGGAGCAGGTGCGCGACCACATCGCTGCCCGCGGCCGTGAGGCGCACGTCGTCCAGGCCACCGTGATGGACCTGCTCTCGGCGGACTTCCGTGCTGATCTGGTGGTCAGCACCGTGGACCTCCCGGATGCCCTCGGGATCCCGCAGGTCTCCGGGATGCCGCTCCTGCTGGGCACGAGCCCGCAGGTCACCTACGACGACATCGATCGTCTGCTGGCACGGATCGACGCCGCCGGCACGGGATCCGGAGACGCACAGCGATGACCTCGCCCGCCCCGGCACCGCTCCCCCGGGTCGGCATCGGGGTGGACGTGCACGCCTTCGCTCCGGCCGGCGCCGCCCGCGAGCTGTGGGTGGCGGGGCTGCGCTGGCAGGAGGAACCGGGCCTGGCCGGCCACTCCGACGCCGACGTCGCCTGCCACGCCGCCTGCGACGCC
>JAKDNE010000503.1 GCA_030451965.1 Brachybacterium sp.
TCAGCCACGTCGGCGACATGAAGGCCCAGATCGCCGAGCAGATCCACGTGCGCCGTGGCGCCGATGCCCGCTCCACCCTGACTGTGACGGCGTGAACACGTCCTCCGTCACTGTCAGGGGAGCGGGTGCGGGATGATCGGGGGACGCCTGCGACCAGCGCGGGAGATCACGGGCATCGTGCTCTCGCGGGAAGGACCATCATGACCGCCCCCTCTCTCCCTGCTCTCCCCGCTGCGGGGACCGCGATCATCGGCACCGGCCATCACCGACCGGACCGCGTGCTGACCAACGTCGACCTCGAGTCGATGGTCGAGACCACCGATGAATGGATCCGCCGACGCACCGGCATCGAGGAACGACACATCGCGGGGGAGTCCGAGACCGTCGCCGAGATGGCCACCCAGGCCGCCCGCGCGGCCCTCGCGGATGCGGGCATCGACCCTTCCGAGATCACCCAGGTGATCGTCGCGACCTGCTCCGATGAGGAACGCTCCCCGAGCGCCGCGGGCCGCGTCGCCCAGGCCCTCGGCCTCGCCGCCCCCGCCGCTTTCGACATCGGTGCCGCCTGCTCCGGCTTCAGCCATGCCCTGGCCGTCGCTGACCAGGGCATACGCGTCGGCGCCTCCAGGGTCACGCTGGTCATCGGCGCGGAGAAGCTCTCCGCCAAGACCGACTACGCGGACCGCACCACCTGCATCCTCACTGCAGATGGTGCCGGCGCCGTCGTGCTGAAGGCGGCTGGCGAGCCCGGCGTCTTCCCCGTGGTCTGGGGCACCGTCCCCGATCTCGTGGACTCCGTGACGATCAGCCCGCCCACGGGCTGCTTCTCCCAGAACGGCCGCCAGGTGCTGGGCTGGGCGCTGCGCGAGGCTCCCGGCATCGCTCAGCAGGTGGTCGCCGCGGCCGGCCTGCAGATGTCGGACATCGACGTGTTCATCCCGCACCAGGCGAACCTGCGGATGATCGAGCCGCTCGCCGAGTCCCTCGATCTGCGCGAGGACGCGATCATCGCCGACGACGTCATCACCTCCGGCAACACCTCCGCCGCCACCATCCCGCTCGCGATCTCACGGATGCGCGAGGCCGGGCGGATCCCGGCGGGGGCGCGGGCGCTGCTCCTCGGCTTCGGCGGCGGCTTCTCCTACGCGGGCCAGGTCGTGCGCCTGCCCTGAGCTGCGTCCGTTCCGCGCCCGGATCCTGTCGGTCACGACGGCGGAGGCTCTCGCCTCGGAGGGCGGCTGGTCGGTGCAGTGAACAGCGGTGCCCCGAGCCGGGCCAGCAGGGGCGCGCAGAGCGCCCCTGCCCAGGCCCCGGCGGAGTTCGCGAGCAGGTCCTCGATATCCGCGATCCGCACCCCGCACGGATAGAGCCCGAACGCGCCGGTGAACTGGGTGATCTCGATCAGCGCCGACAGCAGCATCGCCAGCGCCAGCGAGGTCGTGGTGTCCAGTCCGAACACCCCGCGCAGGATCATCCCCAGCGGCAGGAACAGCGCCATGTTCAGCAGGAGCTGCAGCACCGGGAAGCTCGTGGCCAGCTCCAGCAGACCGGCTCCGCCGCGCTGCATGCCCAGCACCTCGGCCGCTGTGTGGAAAGGATCCAGCCGCAGCGCCCCGCCCGTCCGGCTGCGG
>JAKDNE010000116.1 GCA_030451965.1 Brachybacterium sp.
GGGGCCTCCTCGCCGCGGGGGAGCTGTTCGAGATCCACCACGTCGGCGACGATGCAGGTGATGTTGTCCGGACCGCCGCCCTTGAGCGCGAGCTGGATCAGCTCCTCGGCGCATTTGCCGGGATCCGTGAAGTCCGTCAGGGCCGCGTCGATGGTGTCCAGGGAGACCAGGCCCGACAGGCCGTCGGAGCAGAGCATCCAGCGGTCGCCGGGGTGAGCGGGCCGCAGGGAGAGGTCCAGCTCGGGATCGGCATCGACGTCGCCGAGGACCCGCATCAGCACGGACCGCTGGGGGTGGCGCTCGGCCTCCTCCTCGGTGAGCCGGCCCTCGTCCAGCAGACGCTGCACGAAGGTGTGGTCCTTGGAGATCTGCGTGGTCTCGCCGTCGCGGAGCAGATAGGCGCGGGAGTCGCCGATATGGGCGAGGGCGAACTTGCCCTCGGCGCGGAGCATGGCGGTGATCGTGGTGCCCAGGCCCCGCAGCTGCGGCTCGTCGCGGGCCCGGCGCAGGATCTCCTGATTGGCCTCGAGCACGCTCTCCTCGAGGGTGGCCACGATGTCGGAGGCCGGGGTCTCGGAGTCCAGCTGGGCCAGGTGGCCGATCGCGACGGAGGAGGCGACGTCGCCGCCGGCGTGCCCGCCCATGCCGTCGGCCACCACCAGCAGGTGACTGCCGGCGTAGGCGGAGTCCTGGTTGTTGGACCGCACGAGGCCGACGTCGGAGCGGGCGGCATACCGCAGGGCGATGCTCATCGCGGACCTCGTCTCAGTTCGATCTCGGTGCGGCCGATCCGCACCTGGGCCCCGGGACGGAAGGGGACAGCGCCCTCGATCCGCTTGCCCGACACCAGGGTGCCGTTGGTCGAGCCCAGATCCTCCACCATCCACTCGCTCTCGCGCCGGAACACGCGGGCGTGGCGGTTGGAGGCATAGTCGTCGTCGAGCACCAGGGTGCACTCCGGGGCGCGCCCGATGAGGATCGGGGTGGAGCCCAGGGACAGCGAGGTGCCGCGCAGCGGACCGGCGGTGACCACCATCGCCGCCTGGGTGACGTCGGGATCCGTGCGCAGCTGCGCAGGGTCGGCGTCGGGGGAGGCGCCGCCGAGCGGACCCGAGGCGGGACGCTGCTCCCGACGCGGGTCGCGGCTGGAACGGGTGACCACGGTGGTGCCGAAGAGGTCGTTGCGCATCACCAGCACCACGATGATCACGAAGATCCACAGCGCCAGCACGAAGCCCAGGCGCAGGGCGACCAGGGTCAGTTCGCTCATGGGGCGCTCACCAGCTGGCCGGGCCGGCAGTGGGGAGCAGCACGGTCAGCCGGGTGCGACCGATCTTCAGCAGCGAACGGTCCTGGAGGGCCACCGGGGTGCGGATCCGCTCCCCGTCGACGAAGGTGCCGTTGGTGGAGCCCAGATCGGTGGCGACCAGGGTCGAATCGGCGTCGGTGCGCAGCTCGAGGTGATGGCGGGAGACCCCGGTGTCCTCGAGGATGATGTCGGCGTCTCCGCCGCGACCGATCACGGTGACCGGACCGGTCAGCAGGTACTGCTGGCCGTCGATCTCGATGATCGGGCTGCCGCCCGAGCCGGACTGGGCGGCGCCGGTCGCAGGGGCGACGCTGCCGCGCTCGGTGCGGGACTCGGTCTCGAACCGGCCCACCCGCACCTCGTCATCGCGCTCGAGGGTCACCGAGACGCCGCCGACGAACATGTAGCGCTGCTTGTCCGCATGCTCCGTCACCACCCGCTGGAGCTCGTCGAGCAGGGTGTCCTGCCAGGAGCTGAAACGGTCGTAGTCCTGGGAGTGGAGGTAGATCGAGAAGAGGTTCGGGGCCAGGGTCCGTGTGCGATCGAGCACCTGGATCTGATCGTCGCACTCGCGCTTGAGCCCCTGCGCCAGGTCGAGCGGCTTCAACTGGCCGCGACCGGGTGAGAAGACGCTCGTCACGCCGCGATCGAGGCCGCGCTCGATCCGATCCAAGATCCCCACGGTGGTCCTTCGCTCTCGCTGTGGCTGACAGGTGCGGCGGGCCGTCGGCCGACGCCACCGGAGGGCGACGTTCGGCGAGGTTGCTCGCCCACTGATCGTATCGCGAGAGCAGGTCGATGCCGGTACCGCCGAGCGGGGAGGCGGCGAGGGATTCGTGCAGGGCTCGTGAAGAGACGGGCGCTCCGGGGCGGGGGACCCGTATGCGATATTGAAGGTGTGGAGACCGACAGAGCGCCCGAGATCCCCGTCGATGTGGACTTCGCCCTCGCGCTGGGGGTGACCGATGCGGAGGCCACCCTGCACACCCAGGGCGAGCAGACCAGGGTCTGGGACCTCGCCAGCGTCTCCAAGCCCCTGACCGCGCTCGGCGTCCTGATCGCCGTGGACCGCGGCCTCGTCGACCTCGACGCGCCCGCGGGGCCCGCGGGCGCGACCGTGCGCCACCTGCTCGCCCACGCCGCCGGCTACGCCTTCGACGGTGACGAGGTGGTCGGGGGCGTCGGGGCCCGCCGCATCTACTCCAACACCGGCTTCGAGGTGCTCGCCGCACATGTCGAGGAGGCCACCGGCTACGACTTCGCCGAGTGGATGGAGCAGACCGTCATCGCCGGTCTGGATCTCGTCGACGTCGAGATAGCCGGCTCCCCGGCCGCCGGCTATCGCGGCTCCCTCCGCGACCTGCTGGCCGTCGGCCGCGAGCTGCTCGCGCCCACCCTGATCCCCGAGGAGCTCTGGCGTGAGGCGAGGACCGTCCAGTTCCCGGGACTCGCCGGGATCCTGCCCGGGTACGGACGCCAGAAGCCCAACGACTGGGGGCTCGGGTTCGAGATCCGCGGCGAGAAGCATCCGCACTGGACCGGCGCCGAGTCCTCCCCGGACACCTTCGGGCACTTCGGCCAGTCCGGCTCCTTCCTATGGGTGGACCCGGTGGCCGGCCTCGCCGCCGCCTTCCTCGGCGAGCAGCCCTTCGGGACCGAGCACGTGCGCGTCTGGCCCGGTCTCACCGATGCGCTGCTGGAGCGCTTCGGCGGCGACAGTGCAGGCGGTGGGGGCGCGCGATGAGCTCCCTGGACCTCCTGGAGGAGTTCGGGTTCGAGGCCGCCGCGATCGTGCTCGGTCCCGAGGGGGAGCGGGCGCGGCGCGGGGACGTCGACCTGATCCGCCCCTGGCGCTCGGTCACCAAGACCCTCACCGGCTGCGGCGCGACCCTCGCCCTCCAGGACGGTCACGTGGACCTCGAGGATGCGGCGGGCCCGCCCGGGGCGACGCTGCGCCATCTGCTCTCCCACGCCTCCGGGTACTTCTACGAGTCCGAGAACACGCTGCAGGCCCCGGGGCTGCGCCGCCACTACTCGAACTACGGCATCGACGAGGCCGCACGCCATGTGGAGCGGAGCATCGGAGACGACTTCGGCGACTGGATCCAGGAACGGATCGCGCAGCCGTTGGGCATGCACGGCCTTCAGTGGAGCGGCTCGGCCTCCGTGGGCGCCCACGGCGCACTCACCGACCTCGCGCTCTTCGCCGCCGAGCTGCTGCGCCCCACCCTGCTCGAGCAGCGCTGGTCCGCGGAGATGACCCGAGTGCAGTTCCCCGAGCTGGTGGGCATCATGCCCGGCTTCGGCAAGCAGGCCCCCAACCCCTTCGGGCTCGGGATCGAGGTGCGCGGGGCCAAGTCACCGCACTGGACCGGCGCGGACAACAGCCCGGCGACCGTCGGGCACTTCGGCATGCGCGGCACCGCCTTCTGGGTGGACCCCGAGGCCGAGCTCGCGCTGGTGATCGGTACCTCGCACGACTTCTGCGACGTCCACCGCGAGGTCATGCCCCGCCTGGCCGATGCGGTGCTGGCCGAGCACGGAGGCTGAGCGGCGCCCCTTTCGGGCGCGGTGGCGACGGGGACGGTGTCAGCTGTTGTGGATCAGCGGGCCGGCGGGCTCGCGCCAGCCGGCGAGCACCTCGAGCATCCGCACCAGGCGCACCGTGGCCTGCACGTCGTGCACCCGCAGCATCCGGGCGCCGTGCTGCACCGCCCAGGCCGCGGCCGCCAGGGACCCCTCCAGACGCTCCTGCTTCTGAAGACCCAGGGACTCGCCCACGAAGTCCTTGCGGCTCAGCGCCGCCAGCAGCGGCAGCCCGAAGGCCGCGTACTCGTCCAGGCCCCGCATGACCTCGAGGGTCTGGGTGGTGGACTTGTTCAGGTCCGGGCCGGGATCGAGCACGATCCGGGACCGCGGGATCCCTGCGGTGAGGGCGAGCTCGAGACGGGCGGCGAGGAACTCCCGCACCTCACCGACCACGTCGTCGTACTGGGGGTGGGGGAGCGGCCGACGGGGCTGGGCCGCCGAGTGGGTGAGGATCAGCGAGGCGCCGGTCTCGGCGACCGTGTCCGCCATCTGCGGGTCCGAGAGCCCGGTGGTGTCATTGATGAGGTCGGCGCCGGCCGCGACGGCGGCCCGGGCCACCGAGGCGTGGAAGGTGTCGACCGACAGCAGTACATGTTCCGGCAGCTGCTCGCGCAGCGCGGAGACGACCGGCGCCACCCGGTCGGTCTCCTCCGCCGCCGGCACCGGCTCCCCGGGGGCGAACTTCACGCCGCCCACATCGATGAGGTCCGCGCCGTGCCGAGCGGCCGTGAGCCCGGCGGTGACCGCGGCCTCCAGGTCCCAGGTGCGCCCCTCGTCGAAGAAGGAGTCGCGGGTGCGGTTCACGATCGCCATCACCAGCACCCGGTGGGAGGTGTCCGGCAGTGGGCGGGGGGTGTGCAGCGCACGTCCCGACGAGGGCGCCCGAGCGTCCAGCACGGTCTCGGGAGCGCGGGATACAGTGGATTCCGACCAGGGGGTCCGGCCTGCCGCACACTCGTCGTACACCTTGTTCACGATCCGTTCCTCCGCTGTTCGGGTCGGGTCCGCCCCGCTGTGAGGCATGCCCGACCTGCACTACGTTATGAGCGGACCCGGACTTGCACAATCCGGCTGCGGCGGACCTCGCATGCCGGCACATGACCTTGATGGAGGACTCACGAGATGAAGATCGTCGTCGCCGGTGGAGATGGATTCTGCGGCTGGCCCACTGCCCTGTACCTCTCGCAGAAGGGCCACGACGTCACGATCGTGGACAACCTGGTGCGCCGTGAGATCGACGAGGAGCTGGGCTCCAACTCGGTGACCCCGATCCTCGAGCTCGAGGAGCGGGTCGCAGTGTGGAAGGAGGTCTCCGGCAAGGACATCGCCGTGAAGATCGCCGACCTCACCGACTACGACGCGGTCTCCGCGATCTTCCAGGAGATCCGGCCGGAGTCCTTCGTGCACTTCGCCGAGCACCGCTCCGCGCCGTACTCGATGATCGACCGCGAGCACGCGATCGAGAACCACCGCAACAACGTCGAGGGCACGCTGAACGTGCTGTGGGCGATCAAGGACTTCGCTCCCGACTGCCATCTCGTCAAGCTCGGCACCATGGGCGAGTACGGCCAGCCGAACATCGACATCGAAGAGGGCTGGCTCGAGGTCGAGCACAAGGGTCGCAAGGACCGCCTGCCCTACCCCAAGCAGCCCGGCTCGTTCTACCACCTCACCAAGGTGCACGACAGCGACAACATCATGTTCGCCTGCAAGATCTGGGGCATCCGCGCCACGGATCTGAACCAGGGCGTGGTCTACGGCCTGGAGACCGACGAGACCCGCCAGGATCCGCGCCTGGTCAACCGCTTCGACTACGACGCCGTGTTCGGCACCGCGCTGAACCGCTTCATCGTCCAGGCGGCGATCGGCCACGACCTCACCGTCTACGGCAACGGCTCCCAGACCCGCGGCTACCTGGACATCCAGGACACCGTGCGCTGCATCGAGATCGCCTGCGAGAACCCCGCCGACGTCGGTGAGTTCCGCGTCTACAACCAGTTCACCGAGCAGTTCTCCGTCAAGGAGCTCGCCGAGAAGGTGCAGAAGGTCGCCCGCGACCTGGGCAACGACGTCGAGCTCGCGACCACCGAGAACCCGCGCGTGGAGAAGTACGACCACTACTACAACGCGGTCAACACCAACCTGCTGGACCTCGGCCTGCAGCCGCACCTGCTGACCGACGAGCACCTCACCGAGGTCATCAAGGTCGCGATGAACAACACCGACCGGGTCAAGCGCGAACTGGTCATGCCGACCGTCACCTGGAAGTGAGCGCGCGCCCGTGAAGATCGCGATCGTCACGGAGACCTTCGTGCCCTCCGTCGACGGCGTCGTGACACGCCTGCGCCACGCCGTCGAGAGGTTCACCGATCTCGGGCACGAGGTCATGGTGATCGCCCCCGAGCTCGGGGTCACCGAGCACCACGGCGCGCGGGTGGTGGGCATCAAGCCGGTGACCCTGCCGTTCTACAAGCATCGGCGCTTCACCCTGCCGAATCCCACCGTGGACGGCATCATCCGCGGCTTCCATCCGGACGTGGTCCATGCCGCCCAGCCGCTGCTGCTGGCCTCCTCGGGGGCGTTCGCCGCACATCGGCAGCGGATCCCGCTGGTGGCCAGCTATCACACGCACATCCCCCGCTACCTGGACCTGTACAAGGCCTACCGCTGGGGCAAGCGCCCCGTGTGGTGGCAGATCAGGCGCAACCACGCCCTGGCCGACATCAACATCGCCACCTCCGAGACGATGAAGGCGGAGCTCGCGGAGCAGGGCGTCGAGAACCTCCACGTGGTGCGGCGCGGGGTGGACACGCAGACCTTCCATCCCCGCTTCGCCTCCGACGCGATGCGCGAGCGCCTCACCCAGGGGCATCCGGAGAAGAAGCTGCTGGTCTTCGTGGGCCGGCTCGCGGCGGAGAAGGAGATCCACCGACTGCGCCCGATGATGCAGCGCCGTGACGACGTGGCGCTCGCGATCGTGGGCGACGGTCCCTACCGGCGCGAGCTCGAACAGCACTTCGCCGGCACCTCCACCCTGTTCCCCGGATTCATGGAGGGCGAGGAGCTCGCGAGCGCCTTCGCCAGCGCCGACGCCTTCGTGTTCCCCTCGGTCACCGAGACCCTGGGGCTGGTGATCCTCGAGGGCATGGCCTCCGGGCTCCCGGTGGTCGCCGCCCGGTCGGGGCCGACGATGGAGCAGGTCACCGACGGGGTGAACGGGCTGATCTTCGACTCCGGGGACGAGGCGAGCCTGGATGCGGCGCTGACCCGGCTCGGGGACGAGGACCTGCGCGGCCGCATCCGGACGGCGGCACGGGCCGAGGCCGAGAAGTTCTCCTGGGAGAACGCCTCGGACGACCTGCTGCGCTACTACGAGATGGCGATCGCGCAGCACGGATGAGTCGTCTCCATGCGGTCTCGGAGCTCTGCGGGCGCCGCTGGGCCGGGACTGCGGTATTCGATGGCGGGGCGACGACCGGGCGTGATCGGATGGCGTGATGAGCGAGGCCCAGCACAGTCCTGTCCAGATCGTTCCCGTCGATCCCACCGATCGTGAAGCGCTGCTCGCCTGGAACGCGGTGCTCGGGGAGGGGTTCAACGCCGGGCGCGAGGCAGCCTGGTGGGCGAGCGATGAGACCACCCTCGCGCAATTCGGGGATCCGAAGCCCGAGCGCCTCTCGGTCCTGCTGGTGGCGAGCCTCGACGGCGAGATGGTCGGGGCGGCGGGGGCGGAGGTCGACCCCGGTGACCCCGCCGAGGTCGAGATCTCCGTGCTCCCGACGCATCGGCGCCAGGGCATCGGCGCCGCGCTCGCCGCCGCCCTGCGTGAGACGCTCGCCGACCATGCCGAGGTGGTCCAGGCGGAGAGCTACAGCGAGGCGGGCGTCGCCTTCGCGCTCGCGCAGGGGATGCGGCTCGGCAACCAGGAGCACCGCCTGCTGCTCGACCTGCCCGTCGGCCGCGCCGCGCTCCCCGGAGGTGACTCCTCCGACGCCGACCGCACCGCGCCCGGGATCGAGGTGCGCACCTGGCGGGGCGCCTGCCCCCAGGAGCTGATCCAGGACTGGGCCCGGCTCAGCACCCAGATGGAGACCGATGTGCCGATGGGCGACCTCACGCGCCCGGCCTCGCGCAGTGACGTGACGGAGCTCCGCCGCGGCGAACAGCGGATGGATGCGCAGGGCTGGACCCTGGTGCGCGGCCTCGCCTACGACGCCGGGACGGCCGTCGGCTACACCGAGATCTTCGTGAATCGCCACGACCCGGAGATCCTCACCCAGGACGACACCCTGGTGGATCGCGCCCACCGCGGCCGCGGCATCGGCCGCGCCCTCAAGCTGGCGAACCTGGAGAACCTCGCCGGCGTCCCGGAAGCGGGTTCCGCCCGCTGGATCCAGACCTACACCGCGCTCGACAACACTCCGATGCTCGTGCTGAACCGGTCCCTGGGCTTCCGTCAGGCGGATGTGCTGAGCATCCTGGAGGGCGAGCTCCGCCCGGGATGATCGACCTTCCCGTGGGCCTCGTGCTCCGGGAGTTCACCGGTCTGCGCCTCGGCGGCTCCAGCGCCGGCGGGATCCGTGCGAGGACGCAACGTCTCAACGGACGCCGCTGAGCGTGCGATCTGCTCTCAGGCGCGGGTCGGGGATCACCCCGGCCCGCGTTCTGCAATGCTGAGGCCGTGCGTCGCTGCGTCGTTGCGGATCATAGGATGGCGCGGACAACAGATTGTCCGGGGAATGGCAGAGCGGGGCGCGGAGGCAGTGATCGCGCAGGACGGAGCGCGCGATGGGGTCGCCGGACCAGGAGCAGGACGCGAGCCTCGACGGCGCCGTCGAGGGCGCTGCCGAGGGCGCCGGGCACGGCGGGCGGTCCTCCCCACGAGCCAACGGGCTGGGCATCACGACGGTCACGATCACCTTGCTGATCATCCTGCGCATCTTCTCCCTGGCCCAGTGGGACTGGGAGGTCGCGGGAACCATCCTCGCCACGATCGACCTCAGTGACATCCCCTCGGTCATCGTCAGCACGATCTACACCGAGCCCCTGGTCAGCTCGATCATCGTCGCCGCCGCCGGACCGTTGATCGTGATGTTCACGATCCGTGACTTCCGCCGGCATCGGCGGGTCTC